>NZ_VOAQ01000012.1:0-47262 GCF_008000505.1 Campylobacter sp. 2014D-0259 | reverse complement strand
TAAGCAGGTGCTATCCATGATGTGCCTTTTGGAATTCATGAAAAAATCAAATTACAAGGTAAGAAATTCAAATGTAAAAAATGTAGAGAAGCTTTAGAATTTTATAAGGTTTATTCGGAAGGGTTTTAAAAAATATTTCAACTAAATTTTATTAATTAAAAAAGCCATTAATATATAAAAAATAGAAACTTTTTATATTTAATACTATTTATATCTTATTTAAAAATATTAAGTTTTTATTTTATTTTAAATTTAAAATGTGTAATATATCATTAATAATATATATTAAACTTTTGTTTTGGAAGTAAAGATCTTGGATAAATTAATTCCTGTTTGGGATGAAAAATATAGTATCAATGATGAGAAAATAGATGCTCAACATCAAAAACTTTTTGAACTTGCAGCAAAAATAGAAAATGCGGTTTATAAATTTGTTCAAAGAGATGAGTTAAAAGAAATTTTAACAGAACTTTTTAACTATATGAAAGAACATTTTAGTAATGAAGAAGATTATATGCAAGAAATTCATTATCCTTATTTAAATGAACACAAAATCATGCATAAAAATATCATTCATGATATGTCTTATCTTATACAAAACATAAAAACCACTAATGATTTAAAAGAAAAACTTTATACTATAATGTCAGAGTGGCTTTTAGAACATATATTACATCATGATGTTATGATAGGAAATTGGCTTTCGGATCAAATTTTAAGCAAACAAGAAGAAGAGCTTGAAAAAATCAATGAAGAAATATTATACGAAAACACTCCAACAACTCCTACCGCCAAACAGGTAAAACATAAAGAATATGAATTTATCTATTCTTGCCCTTGCAGAACAAATCATATACTTTCATATACAGAACACCTTGACATTCTCTGTCATAAAAAACAATTAAGATGTAAAAAATGTCAAAAAAATTTATTCTACGTTAAAAGTGAGTTAAAGGATTAAAAATGTTTCCAAAATGGGATGATAGCTATAGCGTTCATAATGCAAAAATAGATGAACAGCACAAAAAACTTTTTGAACTTGCAGGTAAAGTAGAGTTTATGTTTGATAAACCTGTTTACAAGGATGATGTAAAAGCTTTATTGGCTGAATTTTTTAACTACATGAAAGATCATTTTAATGATGAAGAAAAATATATGAAACTTATAGGATATCCTGATTTAGAAGAACATAAAAGAATTCATAAAGAAATCATTCAATCCATGATAGATCTTATTAAAAATATAAAGTCCACTAATGATTTAAAAGAGAAGCTTTACACAGTTTCTAAAAAATGGCTTTTAGAACATATACTCTATGAAGATATGAAAGTTGAACAATACAGAAGATCTTCTTTAGCTTCTGAAGATGATGGGGAAGTAAGCTTTGAAGAAGTCAAAGAAGAAAAAGATGATGAAAATGCAGTTTATCTTTATACATGTGAATGCGTAGGACAAATGCATGATGTACCTTTTGGAATTCATCAAAAAATTCAACTTAAGGGTGTAAAATTTAAATGTAAAAAATGTAAAGAAGCCATACAGTTTTATAAAAAATATTCAGAAAATTTCTAATTAACTATTTATGCGTTAAAATAATAAATAAAGTATAAGTTAGACAAAGAAGGAAATTTAATGGATAAAAAAATAAAATATTTTATTTTGGATAAATTTGACTATTCCTATCCTATACTAACCAAAGATACAAAATGCTCATTTTGTGAAAATTTTTTCCCGATAGAATATAGCTCAAACTTAAAAACAATAGAAAAAGAATGTCCATTTTGCAATAATAAAATGGACATTAAACTTAAAGACTAAGCCTTAGTTTTACTTACAATATTAATAATATTTGAAGCTACTTCATCAGCAAGTTCTAAATGGGAAGTAAAGCCTACACAAGAACAATTAATCTCGCCTAAAACATATTTATCATTGCCCTTTTCATCAGTATCTAAAATAAAATCAGCCGTCCAAATCAATGGTAAGTCGTAATTGCCTAATTTTTCCCTTACCTTAGGAAGCTCGCCTAAAAACATATCCACCAAAGTTTTCCAATCTTCTGGCTTATCATAGCGATATTTTGCCCCACTAAAAAGCGTAGCAGAAAAAGCATCAGCATCTTCAGCTGGTTTTTTATGCACTACATTTACAGGGGTGTTATAAAGCATTAAAAGTCTGATTTCACCTTCTTTAATGCGCGGTAAAAAAGTCATATCCACAAGCATACCATTATCACCTATGATATATTGCTCACAAAAATCCATAAATTCTCCAAGTTCTCTATGTTCTACATGATTATCCTTAGCTTCTGTGCATTTGATTTTTGTGTTTAAAGGCAAACTATCTCCACTAACATTACCCTCTACACTCACACGCCAAATTCCCTCTCCTGTAGAGCCACGATTTTGTTTTAAAACCCTTTCACCTTTAGCCAAACTTTTTGGAAAATTTTCTTTAAAAGTCTTAATATCATAGTAAGCATAAGTATCGCTTGGAACAAGATCAGTATCTGCTAATTTTGTAAGCGCATCTTTAGCGCCATAACCTATCATAGCATCAGGATGAGGCATACCTACAAGCTTATCGGCACAAAGTTTTCTTAACATATCAAAATACTCATTTTCTTCTTTAAGATTGCCAGGATTGATGCGAGAAACATAACCATCAAAATTTTCTTTTACATATTTGTAAATTTCATCTTTTTTACCCACTTCAAAAAAAATCACCTCAGCATTCCAACCCTTAGCTTTTAAGGCATTTACCATAGGCATAGTATCTTTTCTATAA
Organism: Campylobacter sp. 2014D-0259; assembly: GCF_008000505.1. Taxonomy (NCBI): domain Bacteria; kingdom Pseudomonadati; phylum Campylobacterota; class Epsilonproteobacteria; order Campylobacterales; family Campylobacteraceae; genus Campylobacter; species Campylobacter sp. 2014D-0259. The sequence goes on along the minus strand of NZ_VOAQ01000012.1, from coordinate 44,475 downwards.
CCATCTTCACCTTTATCACTCCCACCTTTAACTTCGAAAAAAACAATATTTTTTTTCATTATTTTACTCCTTATCTAAGATATAAATAATTATTGCATAAAAATATTACAAAAATTAAATAAAAATATTTATATATTTTATCTAGCGTTTATAAAACTGCTATTAGTCTTATAAGCGATTTCGATTAAGCTTTTACTTATCAAGCTTGATGTTTGTCCTTCTAGGCGATTAAGAAATTTATCAATCTTATCTTCTTCTTTCCAAACAGGATTTGAAACATTAGCAAGTTTTTCAAGCTCCTTTTTAGCATTTTCATAATTACTAAGCTCATCTATAAGACCAAGCTCCTTAGCTTTGGCAGCTAAAAACACTCTTGCATTTGCCCATTGATCTTTTTTATTAAGATCTAATGCTCTTTCCTTGGCAACAAAACCTGTAAAAAGATCATAACTTTGATCAATTAAACCCTGTAAAAAATTTCTTTCATTCTCATTCCAAGCTCTTGCAAAAGTTCCAGCACTTTTAAATTCACCTGCTTGAATAGTTTGTTCTTTAATACCGAGTTTATTAGCCAATCCGCTTAAATCAGCTCCTTGCATAATCACACCGATAGAGCCTATAAAACTTGCTGGATTGGCTAAAATTTTATTAGCTCCAACTCCTGCTAAATAACTTCCGCTTGCCATAGTTCCGCTTGCATAAACAAGCACAGGCTTTTTAATTTTTAAATCCTTTATAGCTAGAGCTAGTTCCATACTAGGAGCAAAAGCTCCACCAGGAGAGTCTACAACAAAAAGCACTCCTTTAATATTGCTATCATTTTTAGCATTGATAATTTTTTCCAAAACCGCAGAGCTATCAAAAATTTCACCCTTTAAATCAATGCGTTCTAAATTTGCAAGATTGGAGCTTGAATTTGCACTAGGCATTAAAATCCATATAACAATCAACAATAAAACAAAGGTTTTAAAATAAGTATTGATAAATTTTATACCGCATCCTAAAGCCTTAAAAAATGATTTTAAAATTTGCATTCTTTTCCTTTTATAAATAATTTATCCACTTCCTTAGCATTTAAAATAAACTGCAAAGGAGCTTGCTTTTTATCACATTCTCCTAGCTCAAATACGCTAAAATCAGCAATTTTACCTTTTTTAAGCTCTCCTAAATTTAAATTTAAAGCCCTTGCAGGATAAAGCGTTGCCATTTGCAAAAGCTTAGAGGCTAACTCTAATAAATCAAAATTCTTATGTATAAGCAAATTCGCGCGCATTTCATCAAGTAAGGACAATGAAATATTTGAGCTAAGTCCATCGGTTCCTAAATGGATATTCAATCCACTTTTTAAAGCTGTTTTTAAATCTAAGCTTTTTTGACTTAAAAGGCGATTTGAAAATGCACAATGTGTAATAGAATGTAAATTTTTATCCAACCATTCATATTCTTTTAGATAAACACAATGCGTAAAAAGAGTCCTTACTCCTTTAAAGAGTTTAGCAAAATCCTTTGGTGCATAAAGAGGCTTAGGATGAAGTGTGAAATTTTCAAGCCATTTTTTAAACCCCCCTTTAGACTCTCTAAGCCAGATATTTTCAGCCTTGCTTTCTAAAAAATGCGTGCTAACTAGTAAATTTTGCTTTTTAGCTAAATCAAGAGCAAAATAAGCCAAACTAGGATGAGTTGAATAAGGAGAATGAATCGAAATTGCTGGGATAAAAAAATCATTTTTAAATTTCAAAGAATTTTCAAATCTTTTTAAAAATTCTTGTTTTTTATCTTCAACTTGATTTTCATTTGTACCCAAAATTTCATTAAAAAATACTACACGTATACCCTTTTGACTAGCCTTTAAACAAGGATCTAAATCACTCCCAAAACTTGAAATTTCACCTATAGTGCCTATACCGCTTTTTTGCATTTTTTTAATGCTTTGAAGTATTAATTCTTCTTTGGCCTGCGCATTTAACATGGAACGAGAATTTATAACACTTTTAAGCCAAATTAAAAATTCTCCAAAATGTAAAGTTGTTGAATTTGCACTAAATTCTAAGTGTGTGTGAGGATTTATAAAAGCAGGTAAAATAACCGAATTTTTAGGTGTTTTGATAATTTTAGCCTTGGGATATTTTTTTCTTAAATTATCCAATTCACCCAATTCTAAAATTTTATCTTCAAAAACAAAGGCTTGATTTTCTAGTATTGTAAAATCTTCATCGCATAAAAAAAGATATCTTGCAGCAGCTATAAACACGATTTTCCTTTCAAAAATTACATTGTAGCAAAAATTTATTTTTAAAATGTTATAATAAAAGGTTAAAAATAAATTTTTAAGGTTAAATCCATGAAAATAATGATTATCCAAGGCCCAAATGTTAATATGCTTGGCGTAAGAGAAGTGGGAATTTATGGTGCTATGAAAATGGAAGAAATTCATGAGCAAATGAAACTTGCAGCATCGCAAAACAATGTAGAACTTGACTTTTTCCAAAGTAATTTTGAAGGTGAAATCGTAGATAAAATTCAAGAATGCCTTGGAACAGTTGATGGAATTATTATCAATGCAGCAGGCTATACTCATACTTCAGTAGCTATTCGCGATGCTATTGCAGCAGTAGCTTTACCTACAATTGAAGTACATATTAGCAATGTTTATCGCAGAGAAGAATTTCGTCAAAAAAGTCTTATAGCGCCTGTATGTTCTGGAACTATTGTTGGTTTTGGTCCTTTTGGCTATCACTTGGCTTTAATGGGTATAATTCAAATTTGCGAACAAATAAAAAATTTGCGCGCGATGCAACAAGCACAACAAACGAATAAATAATAATGCTAAAAATTCAAGGAGTAAAACACTTTGAAAAAAGTCGTTTTTTTCCTTTTTTTAGTCAAAATATACGATCTTTTAAATATTTAGCTCTTATAGGCTTAGGAAGCAATATAGAGCCCGAAAAAAAAAGATTTGATATGCTTTTTCGAGTAATGATGGATGATAAAAGATTTAAAATTTTATCCACATCTCCTATGTTGATAAATGAAGCCTTTGGTTTTAAAGAGCAAAAAGATTTTACCAATGCTGTTATGTTGATACAAACTAATTTGCATGCACGAGCACTTTTGAAAGTTTTACTTTATTATGAAGTAAAATTTAAACGCAAGAGAACTTTCAAAAACGCTCCTAGAACGCTTGATTTAGATCTTTTATACTTTTCACAAAAAGTCAAGCGTGATAAGTGGTGTGAGGTGCCTCATAAAGGGGCTAAAGAAAGAGTGAGTGTAATTTTGCCTTTAGGCATGATATAAGGAATATAAATGGGACAACTTATACATACTTTTACTGTTGAAGATACAGAACAAATTATACCCAAAGTAAAAGAAGATTACGGAGATAAAGCTTTAATTATAACAAATAAACAAATTCGTCCTAAAACCTTAAATCGCAGTGCGCTTTATGAGGTTATGGTAGCCATAGAAGAAAGCGACTATGAAGAACACTTAAAAAAACAAGGAAAATCTTTACCTGCAAAAAAAAGCTCGCCAAAACCATCTTCTACCTCTCTTGCAGAAGAAAAAATTAGATCTCAAATCCCTCAAGAAGATGAAGATGTAGTCTTGGATTTCTCAAACACTCGCTTAAATACAAATTTAAACACTGTAAAAAACAATGACTTAACTAAAAAAACCTATCAAGATTTTCCACAAAACAAAATCAACCCTCATCAAAATAAGACTCTAGGCTTTGATGATTTTAAAGAAAAACTAAGTGAAGTTAGCAATGAAATTTCTAAAGTCACAAACACACCTTTAGAAAATTACACCCCTAATCCAAATTATAATAAAAAAATAGAAAATTTTGAAAAGCAATTTGAAAAACAAATCAACAAGCTTAACGATAAAATAGATCTTCTTGCAGATATGATGTGGGACGATAAAGCTGAAGCTAGAAAAAATCTTATGATACCTCCTGAATTTGCAAGTATTTATAAACAAGCCAAAGAAAGTGGAATGCTTGAAAATCATCTAGAAGCGATTATGAAAGCAACTATAGAAAATATGCCAGCTGCTATGAAAACCAACAAAGATGCGGTTCAAAGATATTTTCACTCACTTTTAAGAAATATCTTGCCTTGTCGTGTTGAAAGCGATATAAAAAAACAAAAAATCATGATGCTAGTAGGCCCAACAGGAGTCGGAAAAACAACAACCTTAGCTAAGTTAGCTTTTCGCTATGCTTATGGAGATAAGCGTTATAAAACAGGTATTATTACGCTTGATACTTATAGAATCGGTGCGGTTGAGCAACTTTTTCAGTATGCAAAAATGATGAAACTTCCTATTATTGATAGCATAGAACCAAAGGATTTAGATGAAGCGATAAAAAGCTTAAATAATTGCGAAGTAATTTTAGTTGATACTATAGGAAATTCACAATACGATCAAAGCAAACTTGCTAAAACTAAAGAATTTTTAATGCACTCAAATGCAGAAATTGATGTAAATTTAGTGGTTTCTGCAAACACCAAACATGAAGATTTAATGGAAATTTATAAAAATTTTTCATTCTTAAATATTGATACTTTGATTATTACTAAATTTGATGAAACAAAGGTTTTTGGAAATATCTTCTCTCTTATTTATGAAACAAATATTCCTCTAAGCTTTTTCTCTACAGGACAAGAAGTGCCAGATGATTTAGAAGTAGCCAATAGTGATTTTCTAGTTCATTGTATTTTAGAAGGGTTTAACAAAGGAAAAAATAATGAATAACCAAGCAAATAAACTTCGCAATCTCATGAGTCAAAATGGAACCAAAAAATCCCAAAACACTCATTTTATAGCTATTACAAGTGGAAAAGGTGGCGTTGGAAAAAGTACGATTAGCGCAAATCTAGCCAATGTTTTAGCAAATAATGGCTATAAAGTTGGGCTTTTTGATGCTGATATTGGCTTGGCAAATTTGGATGTCATTTTAAATGTACGCATACAAAAAAATCTCTTGCATGTTTTACGCGGAGAATGTTCTTTGGAAGATATTTTAATAGAAGTTAAGCCAAATTTATGGCTCATCCCAGGCGAAAGTGGAGATGAGATTTTAAAATATAATGATAAAAATATTTACGAGAGATTTTTAAATCAAGCAAGTATTTTAGATGAGCTTGATTTTCTTATTATCGACACAGGTGCGGGTATTGGTGGAAATATTTTAAATTTTTTAGAAATGGCTGATGAAGTTATAGTAGTAACTGTTCCTGATCCTGCAGCAATCACTGATGCGTATGCAACCATAAAAACAACTTCTAAGACAAAAGAAAATTTACTAATGCTCTTTAATGTTGTAAAAAATGAAAATGAAGCTTTAAAAGTTTTTGAAAATATTAAAAAAGTTGCAGATGCAAACATTAAAAATCCTTTAAATTTAGAATTCTTAGGTCATTTAAGCGCTTCTAAAGATGTAAGTGGTAGTATTAAAAAAAGAACTTTATTTAGCGATGAAAACACAGCCTCAAGTGATGAGCTTAAAGCCCTAGCCTCCAAGCTTTTATATAGATTGGAACGGAAAGTGCTTGATAATGTTTCAAATCGTAGTTTTTCAAGTTTTTTTAGAAAAATTATTGAAAGATTTTAGCAATAAAGAGAAGAGATTATGAGGCCAGAAAATTACGTAGCATTTTTCACTGTTTGTGGATTTTTTATAGGACTTGCATTTAGCATTATTAGTATAGATGAAGCCTTTGATATACTGATTTTTACTTGTTTTATTACTTTTATGTTTTATGTTTTTGTTCATATTGCTATTATGAATTTTATAGATGTAAAGAAAATTAGTGGCAGAATCTTTAATAAACACGATTATGAAAAAACTAGCAATAATATTATCAACGATTTAGTTATTCGTGAAAAGAAAATGGATATAATTTTAGAAAAGCTCAATGAAGAAAGAGAAGAGCTAAAGAAAAATGAATCCAAAGAAAGACGAAGAAATGCTAAAAGAGCCGCCTAAAGCTTATGCACAAATGCTAAAGAAAGAGCAAGATGAGCTTGTACTTTCTTACATGCCAGCTCTACGTGCTATGGCTTTTAGACTAAAAGAACGCTTGCCTTCAAGCATAGATGTTAATGATCTTATTAGCATAGGCGTTGAAGAAATGATAAAGCTTTCACGCCGTTACGATAAAGAACAAAATAATAACTTCTGGGGTTTTGCAAGAAAAAGAGTTAATGGCTCTATGCTTGATTATCTTAGAAGTCTTGATGTAATGAGTCGCAATAATCGCAAAATTATTAAAGATATTGATGCAATCATGGATGAATATTTCCTTGAGAATGAATGTGAACCTGATGATGAGTATCTAGCCAAAAAACTTGATTTAGATGTAGAAAAAATCAAAGAGGTAAGAACAGCTCATGCTATTAGCTATACCCTGCCCATCGATGAGCAAATCGAACTTTATAACGAAGACAATACTTTAGAAAAAATTGAAAAAGAAGAACTTTTAGAAAAAATTCACGAAGTGCTAGATGATCTTAAAGAGCGCGATCAGTTAATTATTCAGCTTTATTATTATGAAGAATTAAGCCTAAAAGAAATCAGTGAAATTTTACAAATCAGTGAAAGCAGAATTTCACAAATTCACAAAAAACTTCTTAAAAAACTTAGAGAAAGGCTAGTGTAATGGCTGAGATACTTTCCCAAGAAGAAATTGATGCTCTACTTGAAGTTGTCGATGATAACACCGACACACCCATAGCCTCAAATTCAAAAGATGAAAAAGATGAAAGAAATATCGTTGTATACGATTTTAAGCGTCCAAACAGAGTTTCAAAAGAACAACTTAGGACGATTAAAGGCATACATGATAAATTGGCAAGAAATTTAGCCTCTCAAATTTCATCAATGATGAGAAGTATTGTTGAAACTAAACTTCATTCAGTCGATCAGATGACTTATGGAGAGTTTTTAATGTCTTTGCCAAGCCCAACAAGTTTTAACGTTTTTTCTATCAAACCTTTAGATGGAAACTGTGTTTTAGAAATCAATCCAAGCATAGCTTTTCCTATGATAGACAGGCTTTTAGGTGGTCAAGGCGATAGCTATGAAGCTTCGCGTGAGCTTACGGATATTGAGCTTAATTTGCTTGATTCTATTTTGCGTATCATTATGCAAAGACTTAAAGAAAGTTGGGCTACTGTAACTGAAATTTATCCTAGTATAGAAGCTAAAGAATCAAGTCCAAATGTTGTGCAAATCGTATCTCAAAATGAGATTGTTATCATGGTAGTAATGGAAATCATCATAGGAAATTCAAGCGGTATGGTAAATATCTGCTATCCTGTAGTGCATTTAGAAAGTATATTAAGCCGTTTGGCAAACCGCGACATTATGATGGGTGAAACCTCAGCCAAAAAATCACGCAACAAAGAACTTAAAACTTTAATCGGTCGTGCTGAAGTGGTATATGAGGCAATTTTAGGAAAAACCTTAATTAATGTTCATGAATTTCTAGAACTTAAACAAGGCGATATCTTAAGACTTGATAGAGAAGCAGATGATAAAGCTATAGTAAGCATCGATAAAAAAGATGTTTTCTTAGCGCAAATTGGATTGCATCGTTTTAGAAAATCTATTAAAATTTTAGAACTCATACGCACAGATAAAGATGAAATCAAAGAAATTTTGGAAAAATACGAAGAAGAACGTAAAGCTAAAGCTAGTGTTTATGATGAGCCTGAAGAGGAGGATGAAGAAATATGATCAATGATTTTTTAAAAATGTTTACAAATGAATGCATCAGCACCATTGAAGGTTTAACAGGAAAAAGTGCTGAATTTAGCGAATACAAAGAATTTGATGTCAATGCAAGCGATACTTTAAAAGCACCTTTAGTGTATGCTATATTTGATATAGCAAATGGTGGAAAAATAGGAATTTTAGCCGGTGCTGTTTTAATGAGTGCTATTGGTGAATGGATGATGGGTGAAGAAGAGATCACCAAAAACGATAAACTAGGTCCTGATGAAATGGATGCAGCTAAAGAAGCCATCCAAAATATCATTTCAGCATTTTCTACAACTTTAGGAGCTCAAAAAGACATTCCAAAAATGGATTTTAGTATAGAATCTTGTGAATTTGTGCCTGAAAGCGTAGATTTTAAAGATTTTAAAAAATTATTTTTATATGATGTAAAAATAGGCGATTTAGAAGAACAAGTTTCTTTAGCCATGGATCAAACACTTCACAACATTCTAAGTGGAAAACCTGCTGAAACAGGAAATACAAGCACTGATTCTAATCACAACGCTGAAGAAAAAGCGATAATGCTTAGCGAAGAACTTAAAAATATCAATCTTATCATGGATGTTCGTTTGCCTGTGCGTGTGCGTATAGGCAATAAAAAAATGCTTTTAAAAGATGTTTTAACTATGGATATAGGTTCAGTTGTGGAGCTTAATCAACTTGCAAACGATCCGCTTGAAATTTTAATCGGAGATAAAAGAATTGCTTATGGCGAAGTAGTAATTGTCGATGGTAATTTTGGTGTTCAAATCACAGAAATCGGATCTAAAAAAGAAAGATTAGAGCAATTAAGATAAAATTACTCTATAAATTTAAAAAAATTAGCTATAATGATTTTTTATAGTTTTGCCAAAAAAGGTATTTGATGGATACAAAAATCATAAAAGATGTTGAAAAATTTGAAAATATACCCGATCTAGAAAAGGCTATTACTTTTTTTGGTTCAGCAAGACTTAAAGAAGATAATTTTTATTATCAGCAGGCTAAAATTTTGGCACAAAAATGTGCTCAAAATGGTTTTTGTGTGATAAGTGGTGGAGGTGGTGGTATTATGCGTGCAGCCAACGAAGGTGCTTTTTCACAAAAAAATAATACAAATTCAATGAGTTCTGTAGGGTTTAATATATTTTTACCTCACGAGCAAAAACTTAATGATTTTGTAGAATATAATATTACTTTTGAGAGCTTAGCCATACGCAAAATGGCTCTTATTGAAAAGAGTCTAGCTTTTGTGATCTTCCCAGGCGGCTTTGGAACACTTGATGAATTGTGTGAAATTCTTACATTAAAACAATTAGAATTTAAAAAAGATGTTCCTATTATTTTGTTTGGGAGTGAATTTTGGCGAGGTTTTGATGAGTTCGTCAGAAATTCTTTACTCAAACTTGAAGTGATTTCTAAAGGAGATGAGTTAAAGTATAAAATCACTGACGACTTAGATTTTATAATTAATACTTTAAAGGAAATTTAATGAAAATTCTAGTCGCTATGAGCGGTGGAGTTGATAGTACAGTCACTGCTTATAAACTTAAAAATTTAGGTCATGAAGTTATAGGTTGTTATATGAAGCTTCATGGCAAGCCAAATTACCACGAAGAAAATATCAAAAAAGTAGAAAAAGTTGCAAACTTTTTGCAAATTCCTTATCATATTTTAGACTTACAAAAAGATTTTAAAAACAAAGTTTACATGCCTTTTGTGGATACTTATAAAGAGGGTAAAACACCAAATCCTTGCGCTTTATGTAACCGCTTTATCAAACTTGGAAAACTTTTAGAATTTGCTAAAAGTTTAGGTTGTGAAAAACTTGCCACAGGGCATTATGCAAGACTTGAAAACAACTTAATAAAAACCGCGGTAGATGAAAGCAAGGATCAAAGCTATTTTTTAGCTAGCGCAGATAAAGAAGCTTTAAAATATCTTATTTTTCCGCTAGGCGAAATGAAAAAAGAAGATGTGAAAAAATTTGCTTCCACTATAGAGGTTTTAAAATCTTTTGCCACTCAAAAGGAAAGTTCTGAAATTTGCTTTGTTGAAGATACTTATGTGCAAGTTTTAGATCAGTTTATGGATACAAAAATTCCTGGAGAAGTATTAGATAGTAGCGGAAAAGTGGTAGGCAAACATGAGGGCTATATGCACTATACCATAGGCAAAAGAAGGGGCTTTGAAGTGCGTGGGGCACATGAACCACATTTTGTTTTAAAAATCAATCCTAAGCAAAATCAAATCATCGTAGGAACCAAAGAAGAACTTAAAATCAGTGAATTTAAGCTAAAAAATATCAATCTTTTTATAGACGCTAAAGAGCTTGATTGCGAAGTAAAAATCCGCTATCGTTCAAAATCTACACCTTGTAAGGTAGAAATTTATGAAGATAAAAGCGCAAAAATCACTCTAAAAGATCCTGTTTATGGACTTGCTAGCGGACAAATGGCAGTCTTTTATGATCATGATAAAGTCATAGCAAGCGGTTTTATAGAATAATTTCTAGGAATTAATTCCTAGAAATTATTAATAAAATCCTAAAATTTTCCACCAAAAAAGCCCAACAGCTATCATCACTACTATATCAACTATGGAAATCACAAAACCTATACTCCACCATTTTTTAAGAGTTACATAGCCCGTTCCAAAAATAACAGGAGCTGTTCCTGTTGCATAGTGAGTTAATGCCATCATAACATTACCTGAAGCTATCATAATAAAAGCATAAAGAAGTGGTGGTGCTCCTAAGGCAAGCCCTGCACTATAAAAAACAAAAAACATTGCTGATATATGAGCTGTAATGGAAGCAAAGAAATAGTGTGTATATAAAAAAGCAAGGCTTAAAAATATCATAATAGAAATTTCCCCAAGTCCCATAGCAGAAGCAAATTCACCTTAAGCTTCAGCTAAAAACTGTGTAACGCCAAGTTTGCCAAGTAAAGTTGCCATCATTACAAGAGCTGAAAACCATACTAAAGTATTCCAAGCAGCTTTTTCGGCCAAAACTTCCCCAAAAGTTAAAACTCCACTAATCAACACCAAAGACAACCCAAGCAAAGCCACACTAGTCGCATCAAGAGAAATTCCAAAAAAACAAGCCCAAAGCTCCAGCCCATAAAAGTAAAAGCGAGACAAAAACACTGAGCATGATTTTTTCACTATTTTTCATTTTTACAAGTTCTTTTAATTTATCTTTAGCAAAAGTAGAAGCATTAGGCGTGGATTTAATTTCTAGCGGAGAGAGAAAATAAAGCACCAAAGGATTTGGAGCTGTAGCTGTAATAAACATAGCTGATGAAATAGGATTGGCTCTTGATAATTTACCAAAGAAAGATAAGTGCCTATTTTATTTTGTGTTCCATCTTCAGGAGTGGATTTAAAACTTCTTGCAATAACTTGAACTATAGAATTTATGATAGCCCCTGCTCTTGCAGTATTTGAAGGAGTAACTGGAGCTAAAATAGTTTCACAAAAAGCTATAGAATAAGCAATACCTAAGGTTTTTTTTACCAAGAATACTGATAAAATGATAAGCCAAATGCTCTCCAAGTCCTGTTTTAATAACTCCACGAGCCACAATAATAGAATAACTATAAGCTAAATAAGAGAATTTGAAAAACCACTTAAAGCGTCTTTTATACCCGTTTTAGATTTTAAATTTGATATAGCAGTATTTACCTTTTCATCTTATACTCTTTTGATATAAAAAATCAAGTACTGAAGCATTTAAAGGAAATTTTAGTCTCATCAATAAGTTGTTGCGTAGAAGTTTTCGAAGTAGCTTTGGTGTAAATTTTACTTAGATTTTCAATTGGGTAGTGGTAATGCCACTAAGAGCTACTATGGCAATAGCTATCATACAAACAGCCCCCAAAGGCATTACTTGTAAAATCACTGCCATAATCACAGCAATAAAAAGCCCAAGAAAATGCCAAGAATTATTTTCCAAACCTACAAGGAGTAGGTATAGGCCAAAACACAGCTGCAATTAAAATACGCAGCACCAACAAGGGAATTTTCTTTCTATCCATTGTTTATCCTTTGATATTGGTAATGAAATTCTAGTTAACTAATATTTTAATAAATCTTAAAATTATAATTTTTAAATAAATTTTTAATTTATAAAAAAGCTAGCCTAATTGAAAAATGGGAATTTTAAAATGAATAAAACCCTTCCCCAGATAACTGCGGCACACACTAAAATCAAGTGCTCTGCTGTGTTCCCACCCTGAAGCGGTGCTTAAAAATAGCATTGCACAGGTCTAAGAAAAGGCTCTAAAATTATATCACAATATACTTAAAAAGCCTTGAGAATTATAAAACTAAAAAAATAATATATAAATAATAAATTGGTTAAAATTTTATACATTTTTTAAAATTTATTTATAAAAACTATTATTTTATTCTCTAAAAATACGATATAAAAATAATTTATATCGCAAGGAAAAAATATGAAAGTTAAATGGAGTAGAGATTTTAGCATTAAAAATATGCAATTGGACAAACAACATGAACTAATTTTTGAAATTACCAATCTTGCAAATGATTTAGCTCTCAAAATTCAAGAAAACAATACACAGTATAAAGATGATCTAAAACAAATTCTTGCAAAACTATTTCAATACATCAAAATTCATTTTAAAGATGAAGAAAAATTTATGGAAAGCATTGATTTTCCTTTGATTGAAGAACATAAAAAATCTCATCAAATATTAGTAGAAAAAACTAAAGAGCTTTTAGAGCATTCAGATAATATTGTAAAAATGTCTCAAGAACTTTCCATATTAACCAAAGATTGGATTTTAGATCATTTTGCTAATGAAGATTTATGGATAGCTAATTTTACAAAAAAAACCCTACACCTTCAAGAAATCCATTATACCTTGGAACAATACATAAAACTAAAATCAATCAAACAAGACCTAAGAGCTGAAAAAACTCATGATTATATTTGCAATTGTTCTTTGCGTATCCATGCAGTTCCACAGACTATACATCAAGAGCTTGTTAGCAAAGAAAATACCTTAAAGTGCGAAAAATGTGGGCAAATTTTAGTTCATTTGGATTATTTTGATTTGAATCAAAATTTCGAAAAATTCAATGCTATTTTTGAAGATGCACTACAAAATCACCATTTCACGACTCAAAAAAATGATATGGGGGGGGGGATAGATGAATTTTCAAGTAAAAACCTTAGAAACTTTCAATCCTTTTGAAAGTTTAAATCATGAACAAGCAAACACAGAACAAATTCTTGATTTTAGAGTTATAGATTTTAAACTTCTGTGTTCTAGTGTAAAACCAGCAAAAACAAAAACTTATGAAAGAAAGGATTTTGACTTATTTTATGCAGATGATTTTTTTGTAAAAAACTACAATACCATAGTGCAAAAATTTCTTATAGAAATTTACCCAAAAACCCAAAGTTTTCCTTTTACAGTCAAACTTAGATCCAACTCCAACCTAACCCATCTAAAAGCCAGTATCAACCTTACAGAAAATTTTAAATATTATCCTAATTTAAAATTTGATATTTTACAAAATATCTACAAAATAATGATCAAACAAAAATTTTTAATCTTAAGACTTGATAAAAATTTATTTGACAAGATTGATGATTTTATCTTATCAATACAAAAAAGTCCATCTATTAAAGAAATAGAGCTTGAAATTGCCAAAGGTGTAGATAAGATTGAACATAAAAGTGATGAAATTATTTATCATAGAGATGTTAACGAAGAATGTTTTGACGAAAATATTAACTATGATGAAGGAAACTACTGTAAACCTATTGAAAAAAATGAGCTACTTTTTGAATACATTTATAGAATTCTTGGAAAAGAAGGACGAAATTTAAGAGGAGAGATACTTCATTTAAATCCAATAGCCTTTCTTGATAATCCTTTTATCATAAAAGATGAAAGCATTTACACAGAAGAATTAGAAGATAGAATTAAATATTTTAGCGCCAATTATGGATTTTTAAACAAAGATCATGCAGGATATTGTATCGCAAATAATTTAAAATTATCACAAATAGGGCTTAAAACAACCGGTTCAATCAAAACAAATATCGATGAAAATATAAACTTAGAAATCACTAATTTTGATATAAGTGATGATGCTATTAAATCAGGTATTGTAAATGTTCAAGCTTCAAATATAAAAGTAAATGGGAATGTTGGAGCAACAAAACTTTATGGAAAAAATATCAGTATCAAAGGCTTAACTCATGCAAAAAGCGAAATTTTTGCACAAGATATTTTTATTACAACACACAAAGGAACTTTGCAAGCTGACACTGTATATATAAAAAATTTAGAAAATGGGACAATTATAGCTAAAAATGTATTTGTTAAAAACTGCATGGGTGGAAAAATAGAAGCAGAAAATATTTATATTTGCAATTTACTAACGGATAATACTTTATATCCAAGAAAAAATCTAATCATAACAAACAATATAAAATTTAAAAACAATATCGTAGTTTCACCACTAGTTTCTATTGAAAACAACTCAGATACAGAATGCGAAAATCTTAAAAATCTAAGCCTTAAAATAAAAAGTAAGCTTGATGACACCATAAGCAAAATGCAAAATTACTATGATTATCTAATCAAAAATCAAATCAAAATCATCAAACTTCAAAAGACTAAAAATCCTAACGCCATAGAAATGAAATTTTCAAATCTTTATCACGATATCATAAAAAAATACAATCATCTTAGCATTTCGTATAAAAAATTTATAAAATTAAAATATCAAATTGATGCGAAATTAAATTTCTTAAATGAAATGGTTTACAATGTAAAAATATACATAAAAGCCGAAAATATCGGAGAAGATAATTTTTTAAAATTTTATCCTAACACAAACACCAACCTTGAACTAAAACATCATATAAATTTAAAAGACTATGAAAAGGTTTTATATCTTGAAAAAGGACAGCAAGTAAGTTATATTAAATCAAGCCATAATTATAGCGAAAGCGACATAGAAGAAATTAAAATTATTTTTGAAAAATTAGAAAAAGATAATTCCTAAGAATTATCTTTTCATATTAATGGCTTTTTGTATCATCTGATCACTTGTAGTGATACTTTTTGAGCTTGCATCAAAGGCTTTTTGAGTTACGATAAGGTTTGAAAGCTCTGCGCTTAAATCAACATTTGATTGTTCTAAGAATCCGCCTTTAAATTTAGCTGTATTAACAACTTGACCATCTTTCATAATAAAACTTGCATCACCGCTATTTGCCGTTGCTGCAAAAATATTATCTCCCATAGCAACTAATCCTTGCTCATTGATAAAATTATATAAAGCAAGCTTTCCAACTATGGCATTTTTACCATTGCTAAATTGCGCAACAATACTTCCATCATCGGATATATTATATTGTTCAAAAAACCCTTCAGCTACACCATCTTGTTGTGTAACTACATTTTTTTCGACGCCTTCTTTAATATAAATCCCACTATAACCCGAACCAGGCTTGTTAGCATCATAAGGAGAACCTAAATCAATATTAATTGTTCCACCATTTGGATTTGCAATGCTTGTAATATTGTTTTGAAGCAAAGCACCATTTTTATCAAAAACCATATTTCCTTCAGTCGGATTGCCTACGGCATTGCCATTAGAATCATAAATTTGTGCAATAGCTTTATATTGTATATTATCGCCTTCTTGCGGTAAAACTCTTTCAAGTGTAACCCTTAAAGTGCTTTTACTTCCATCTGCATTATAAATAGGGGATTCTAAAATATCTTTATTGGCTTTTTGTTGCTCTGTTGAAATTTGAGCTGTATCAAGCTTGATGCTATTTTCATCCAATCCTTTTAAATCAAGCTCGTTACTTTTAAAATTTAGATTTTCATCTAAAGTCGCTTCAAAGCTTGTTTTTACGCCATTATCATCAGTGAAATTTAAAATAATCCTATCACCCGCTTTAGCACTAAACACATCTTCTTTGCTAACACTACCACTAACTACATATTTTCCATCTTCAGTTTTTGTAATGTTAAATTTACTAGGATCAAGATCTACTTTAACTACTTCTGTTGTTGTGTTAGTATTTAAACTTCCACTCCATTTTACATTTTGAGTTACTTGAGGAGGTAAATACATATTCACAGGTACTTTAATAGCCCCTTGAGAAGCGGTTGTGCCTATACTGAAAGAATTATTTGAATTTACAGTAAAACCATTATTTACCGGAGTTCCTGTGTTAAGATAATCCCCCATAAGCCCAGCAACTCTATCGCTATAGTTAATACCAGTAAAAGCAGGATTCATTGTTCCTAAAACAAAATTTCCATAAGAATCTACCAAATATCCATTGGCATCTCTTCTAAATGATCCATTTCTAGTATAGTAAGCATTGCCATCAGCCCCTAAAACCCCAAAAAATCCTTTTCCTTGCAAAGCCACATCAAATTCGCCATCACTTGCAACAGGAGAACCCTGTTCGAAAACAACTTGAGAAGATGCTGCACCGCTACCATAACCACCTTGAGCAGGGTTGGTTGATTGGGTTGTTATGGTAGTATAAAAAATATCTTTAAATTGAGCATCAGAGTATTTAAAGCCCGTGGTATTGACATTTGCTATGTTATTAGCAGTGATATCAATACCAAAGCTATTGCTTTTTACTCCAGAAATCCCATTATAAAATGAATTCATCATGGCTTATGCCTTTTCCTCTTTGTCGCCATCTTCTGTAGATCCAGACCCAGAAGAATCTCCATCGCTTGAACCACCACTTGAGTCTCCACTTGAACCGCTTCCTCCAGTAGATGAAGATGAACCAAGCTTATAATCTGTTATTTCTTGTATTGCATCAAAAGGAACTTCTTGTCCAGCCATTTTTGCATAGGCAACACCATCTTTAAAAACAACACCTTCGATAGGATAAGTTCCGTAATTTGCAGTGATTTTTTCACCATTTTTATTATTATAAACCATTTTAACAGTGTACTCACCATCACCTGCATAAACCCCATCGTTATTTCTTCCTGGCCACTCCATAGTAAATAAACCTTGAGAAATAGATTTAGCATCGCTTTTTTCACTGAAAACAAGTTTATTATTGCTATCATAAATTTCTAGCGTAACACCGTTTTCATCAGAATCTTCAGGCAAATACATTTTAAGAGCGATAAGCTCATCTGCACCTGTAAGTTTGATTTTATTATCTGAAACAGTTGCCATTTTACCAATAGCCCCTAAAGCTGAAGTACTCATACTTGTACTAAAAGAATCAGAAAGCTTTTGCATAGTTTCAACCATTTTTTGCATAGTTGTATTGGTATTTTGCTGCATTTCAAGTGCGCTAAGCTGCGAAGTTTGAGTAAGCATTTTATCGCTATCCATAGGATCTGTTGGATCTTGATGTTGAAGCTCTATCAAAAGAAGTTTTAAAAACGCATCCTTATCTAAGGTAGCGTTTGGATTGCTCACTATTCCTGAGCTACTGCTTGAATCTGTTCTAGTTGTTCCACTAATACTTCCTGAAGAAGTAGTACCTGAAGTTGTAGCAGCAGTATTTAAATTCCAATCCGATGATGATATCATTATAAACTCCTTTTTATTTAGTTTTTTATTATTTAAGCAATAAGTGTTCCAACTTAGAAATACTTCGCTAAAACAAGCTCTAGATTGACTTTTTCACTTTCATTTTTTCCATCTAAAGCATCTTTAAAACCATATCCACTACGATTTTTTCCTTGATTTTGATTTTGCTCTCTTTTGCCTTGATCACTAAAATTCATTTCAAGTCCAGTAAATCCCATATTTACAAGAGAATTTTTAAACTCGGCTTGATTTTGGATAAACAAATTCATTGCATTGGCATTGGAGTTGAAATTGATATGAAGGTTATTACCTCTTTGTATCAAAGTTACCTCCACTTCTCCAAGATTATTAGGATTTAGAGTGATACTAAGTTTAGTAATAGGCGCTTTGTATTGATCCACAGCCTCTTTTAAATCTTGTGAAAAATACTGCAAAGTTTCTTTAGGAGTGATATTGCGAGCATTGTTTTGTGTTACTTTATTTAAATCTTTAACTAAAGAATTTAACTCATCTAAGCTATTTTTATCTACATTTTCACTGTGCGTTTTTGTTTGCTCTTGAGTAAAAGTTTCTTTATTAGTAGTATTATTATTAAAATTTGCATTATTCTCTTTGTTTTGAACTACTTGAGTTTTATTTAAATTTTCAAAATTTAATTTTTGATCAAAGAAATTTTGTTTTATATCTTTATTTTCTTTGTTGTTGTTTTTAGGCTCTTTATTTAGATTAAAATCTTTTTGTGTTAAATTGGAAACTAAATTCTGAGTATCTTTGACAATTTCTTTATTTAAATTTTTATCAAGATTTAAATTTTGATCATTGTTCTTTAAATTTTTATTTTGATCTTGTATATTTTCTTGATTTAAATTGTTTTTTTCTTGATTTTTATTTAACTCTTTATTAAAATCTTTGTTTAAGTCTTTGCTTTCTTTATTTAAATCTTTAAGATTGTTATCTTTATTTAAACTATCTTGGTTTTTTTTATCTTTTATATTTAACTCTTCTGTTAAATTTTTTGCAAACTCATCATTTTTGATATTTTTTAAAGTATTTTTAGTATCTGTGGTATCTTCTTCTATTTTTGATTTAACTTTATCGTTTTTTTCGTGTTTGCTTTCTTTGGATGAAAGTATGGAATCTAAATTTTTTAAAGTTTGAGAAAGCAAAGAACCGCTATCTTTAGAATTTGTTTTTTGCGTAGAATGAGTGCTTGTAGTATGAGTTGTATTTTCTAAATTGTGATTTAAATTTTTACTCACATTGGAAATTTTATTATTGATGATTTCTTTAAAAACATTATCCACAGCACCCTTAAAAAAATCAGCCTTATCTAAATTTGGAAAAGTTGCTTTAAGATCAAGAAGACGATCTACTTTAATATTTTTTACATTTAAGCCCAGATCTTTAGCTATGTCCAAAAGCTCACTAAGATTTGATGCACCTTTTAAAGCATTAAAATTAGCCTCTGTTTTAATAAGACTTGAAAGTTGAGTAGAAAGATTTGCTAGTTTAACATCTGCTGTATCTGTTTTTAGCTTATCCAACAAAGAAAGAATTTGCATAAAAGAAGCAGATTCGAAAATGCTTATCTTATCACTCTCATCAAAAGCTCCTTTTTGAAGTCTGTTCATCGCTTCACTAACAACTTCTTTTTGACTGATCTTCATATGATCAGGTAAAAATTCATTGGTTTCATCAATAGAATTAAGCAAAGAATTTAAAAAACTTTCCGTATCATCTTGAGTTGAATTTTTACTATCGCTACTTTCATGTTCTTTATTTTTACTCGTTTTACTAAAGGAACTACTAGTATTAGAAGTTTTACTCGGCGTAAGATTTAAAACATCATTTTGCGGAGCTAAATTTGACATCACTTTTCCTTCAAAAAAAATTATTTTAAAAATTTATCTACCATTACATTAGGAAATTTTTCTTTCAAATAAGAATCTTCATATACTTTAATCATCTTATCTTCATTTAAAGCAATTAAAATATTTAAAAGCTCTTCTAAATTTTTAGCATTTAAAATTTTTTCTAAATTTTCTTCATTTTCTAAAATTTCTGTAAGCTCACTTGAAATTCTTGCCATTTTTTCATTTTTATCTGATCTAAAAGTTTCTAAAAGTTCTAAAACTTGAAGTAAAACTTCATTTTTTCTCTCAGCTAAATCGCTTTTAAATTCAATAAAAATCTCTTCATTTAATGGTTTTGACATTTTAACTTCCTTTTTAAAATTTTAATTTCACAAGTCTTTAAAGCAAGAAGTGTTCCAAGTTTTGATGCTTTGTAGTTTAAGTTAAATTTTTGTATAATCTAAGCTTTTAAAAATTTAGCTTTGGAGAAGAAAATTTGGAAAACATTAGAAATATAGCAGTTATAGCTCACGTTGACCATGGTAAAACCACTATGGTAGATGAATTGTTAAAACAATCAGGCACCTTTAGCGAAAGAGAACAAATTTCAGAACGCGTTATGGATAGCAACGATATAGAAAAAGAACGCGGTATTACCATACTTTCAAAAAACACAGCGATCAATTACAAAGGTACAAAAATCAACATCATAGATACTCCAGGGCATGCTGATTTTGGCGGAGAAGTAGAACGCGTTTTAAAAATGATTGATGGAGTTTTGCTTTTAGTGGATGCTCAAGAAGGCGTTATGCCGCAAACTAAATTCGTGGTTAAAAAAGCTTTATCTTTAGGGCTTAAACCTATAGTTGTAATCAACAAAATCGACAAACCAGCTGCTGATCCTGAAAGAGTGATCAATGAAATTTTTGATCTTTTTGTAGCCCTAGATGCAAACGATGAGCAACTTGACTTTGCTATAGTTTATGCTGCAGCAAAAAATGGTTATGCTAAGCTTGATCTAAACGATGAAAGTGATAATATGGAACCACTTTTTAAAACCATACTTGAACGCGTTCCAGCGCCAAGTGGTACAAATGACAATCCTTTACAACTTCAAGTTTTCACTTTAGGGTATGATAATTTCGTAGGTAAAATAGGCATTGCTAGAATTTTCAATGGGGTTGTTAAGAAAAATCAAAGCGTAATGCTTGCAAAAGCTGATGGCACCAAAGTAAATGGTAGAATTTCAAAACTCATTGGTTTTATGGGCTTAGAAAAAATGGATATTGAAGAAGCAGGAAGTGGAGATATTGTAGCTATAGCAGGTTTTGAAGCTTTAGATGTTGGCGATAGCGTTGTAGATCCAAACAATCCTATGCCACTTGATCCTTTACACATTGAAGAGCCGACTTTAAGCATAGTATTTTCTGTAAATGATGGACCATTAGCAGGAACTGAAGGAAAACATGTAACTTCAAATAAAATCGCTGAACGCTTAGAAGCTGAAATGAAAACTAATATTGCTATGAAATACGAAAGCACAGGCGAAGGTAAATTTAAAGTAAGCGGTAGGGGCGAACTTCAAATCACTATTTTAGCTGAAAATATGCGTCGTGAAGGTTTTGAGTTTTGCATGGGAAGACCTGAAGTTATCGTAAAAGTTGAAGATGGAGTTAAAACAGAACCTTTTGAACATTTAGTTATCGATGTGCCTGAAGAATTTAGCGGTGCGGTAATAGAAAAACTTGGCAAAAGAAAAGCTGAAATGAAAACCATGGCACCAACGGGCGATGGACAAACAAGGCTTGAGTTTGAAATTCCAGCACGCGGACTTATAGGTTTTAGAAGTCAGTTTTTAACTGATACCAAAGGCGAAGGCGTGATGAATCATAGCTTTTTAGAATTCCGTCCTTTTAGCGGTGCGGTTGAAAAGCGTAATAATGGAGCGTTAATTTCTATGGAAAATGGCGTGGCTTTAGGGTATTCTTTGTTTAACCTTCAAGAGCGTGGAGTACTTTTCATAGAGCCTCAAACTAAAGTTTATACCGGTATGATTATAGGTGAGCACTCTCGTCCAAATGATTTAGATGTTAATCCTATCAAAGGAAAGAATCTTACCAATGTAAGAGCAAGTGGAAGCGATGATGCAATCAAACTTGTGCCACCTAGAAAATTAAGTCTTGAAAGAGCTTTAGAGTGGATAGAAGAAGATGAACTTGTAGAAGTTACACCTGTAAATGTGCGTGTTCGCAAACGCTATCTTGACCCAACTCAAAGAAAAAGAATGGAAAAAGCAAAATCTTAATGGATTTAAAAAGCTTAGAAAATAATAGACTTTATATACTTAAACGCTTAGGAATCTTAAAATTCCTAAGCATTATCGAAGCCTTACTTGTAGGTTTTTTAGCCTTTGTTTTTATAAGAGATGCCTTAATCGCAGTAATTTTAGCTGTTTTTGTAGGTGTTTTTTTCTTTCGTTTTACAGCTAAAAAACTAAAACTCGCACAAAAAGAATTACAAATTAATGCTTTAAATTTATTTTTGCGTCGTTTTGGGGCAAAATTTAAAAAGCAAAGTTTAAGCCAAAAAGACTTTTTAAAATTAGGACTTACAAAGGATTTGAAAGAATTTAAAAGTCAAAACTGCTTTGAATTTAAGGATTTTAAAATTTATGATATTCAGTTTTTGGACGAAAATAAACGCTTTTTTTGCGGAATTTTGCTCGAAATTTTAAGTGCAAACAAAAATCCTAGCTTTGAAAATGAAGAGCAAATTTATATCAAACTTCAAGATAAAAATTTCACTTTAAATCATGTTTTTTCTAAAGAAAATCATTATCTTATTGCTACTTTAAGCAATCCTTTCTTTATAGATATAAAAAAAGATTTAGAAAGCAATTTCAAAGATTTAGAAGAAAATCTAAATTCTATAAAAAATAAATTATTTAAATAATTAATATAAAGTTAATATCATAAAATTTTAATAAATATTAATTATATACTTTAAAGATATATTACTTTTAGTAACACTTTAAAATTTAATTTTATTTAAATTATTCTTATTATGCTTAATATTTAAGAAAAAATACATTAAAATCAATTTGAACTGCAAATAAAAAGGAGGAAAATCATGAAAAAACACATTTTATTGCTTGGCTTATGTCTTAGTTTGAGTCTTAGTGCTAAAAGCGTGAGTGATTACAAAGTAGGAGAAGAATTAAGCGACAAGGAAGGAGTAGAGTATTTTAAGGAGCTTTCCAAAAGACCTGTGCAAGAATGACCAAATAAAAATTTAAGCATCAATGATGTTCCAAAAGGCAAGCAAGGGGATTTAATCCGTTATGGCATAGAGCTTTTAAGCAAGACAGAAAGTACTCTAGGACCCTATAGCAAGCTAAAAAAGACAAGCAACGAAGTAAACTGTATTTCCTGTCACATGGACAATGACGGCAATGGTTTACCAGGGACAAAAAAATATGTTATTCCATTTTTAAATGTCCTAAACAATTATCCAAGACTTGATATAGAAACGATGAAAATCATCTCTGTTGAAGATAGAATTCGCGGAATGGGTGGAACTGACTCTCATAGATTTCCTAATGATTCTAAAGAAATGAAAGCAATTTTAGCTTATTTTAAATGGCTAAAAGAAGCTTATGGCATCAAAGACGGCGTAAAGCTTGAAGGAGATTTTTTCGCTAAGATGAATTTTCCAAATCGCCCAGCTGACCCTGTGCGTGGAAAAAAACTCTTTGAAGAAAATTGCGTTGCTTGCCATGGCGAAAGAGGACTTGGGGTAAAAAATGATAATTACGAACAAGGTAGCGGACATTTATATCCATCTTTACTTATCTATCCTGATGGTGGACACATGGCTATGATACCATTTTTAGCAAGATTTTTAAAATCAGCCATGCCTTTTGGTGCGAGTGCGGATAATCCTATATTAAGCGATGAAGATGTACTAGATATAGCAGCTTATGTCAATACAGGTTTTGTAAGAATGCCTATAACCACTACAGAAAATCGTGCAGGACTTGATACAGCTTATAGCAAATCCCCATCATTAAAACCTGAGTATTTTGCCTCACCGCAACAAAATTTAGACCCTAAAGAATACATAAAAGTAAAATACGGACCTTGGAAAAATCCAAATCACTTCCCAGGAGAATGATTAATTTTGGGCTAAGCCCAAAATTAATCCTCATCTTTTGCTAAATTTTCAAGACTTTTAATCCCTTCTTCGCCTATCAAATTTCCACCTTGTAAATCACTAAATATCGCATTTAAAGAACTCACTATGGCAGTGGAATTAAAACTTAGATTTTCTATAGCTCTTTCTCTTTTTTTCCATATATTTTGCAAAGCCCTTTTTTCAGCTTCTAACTCTTCTTTCATATTTTGGTAAGTTTTGAGTATAAAAGTGATTTGCGTGTTAAATTCCTTAGAATTTAAGTATTCGTATAAAATGTGATTTTTTTCATCTTTGTTTTGCAAGGCATTTTTGAGTTTATAAGCGTTTATAATGCTTTCTCTAAGCACTGCTAAAACACCTTTGAATTCATTAAAAGTACAGATCAAAATTCCTTCTTTAAAATGCGTTTTTTCTTTATCTTTTGGCATAGTCTTTGTGATCAAAACCGCTATATCACTTTTTGCGGCTATGCTGTCTAGCTTAAGCTTATCAAGCCATTCTTTATTAAATTCTTTAGTGCGTTTGCTCTCATATAAAATACTTCCGCAAATATTTCCAAAATTATCCTTTACTATATGCAGACAATCCGCTCCATTTACGCCTTTTGGCACTTCTTTTACTTCATCGCTTAAATACTCACTTTGTATGTATTCTTCTATGAGTAGTTCGGCTGCTTCGCCTTGGAGTTGCTGTGAGCCTTGTTCTATCCTGCGTTGTGCGTCTTCTAGCTTTTGAGCTACACTTTTAAAATTCGTTTCTAGTTCTTTGTATTTAAGATCTTGCTCTTGAGTACTTTTTTGAAATTCAAGACGCATTTTTTCTCTTTCAAATTCCAAATTTTTGCTTTCTTGTTCTTTAAATTCTTTAAAAGCCTCTTCTTTGGCTTGAAATTTCAATCTTTCTTCATTTTCTTTTTGCTCTCTTTTTAGCCTTTCATTTTCAGCCTTTATGCTTAAAAACTCGCTAAGTTCTTTGCTTTTTTTCTCGAGTTCTTCTTGCATGATTTTCATTTCATTTTCATGCTCTTTGTTAAATTTCTCGCTGAATTCTTTTTGGAAATTTTGCTTTTGCGCGAGAAGTTCTTGTTCAAATTTTTGCTTTTCTAAAAGAAGCTTTTGGCTTACTTGCTCGTTTATGAGTTTTTCTTGTTCTATCTTTTGAGTTTTTAAATCATTTAAAGCTTTGGTATATTCAGCTCTTTTAGCATTTACCTCATCATCAAATTCTTTTTTTTGTTTTAGCATTTCTTGCTTAGCTTTATCTAAAATTTGAGCATATAAAGCAGTGCTGATATCGATAAAACTTCCACAACTTGGGCATTTGATTTGTTCATTTTGGTTTAAATTTTGCATAAAATTTCCTTAGAATTTTTCTCTAAATTTAACATAGAAAAACAAAGATTATTCTAAGATTGACTTGTTAAAATCATTCTTTTAGAATAATTAGGATTACAAATGCAAAAACACACCAAAATTCACGGCTTTGCTAAATTTAAACTCATCGTTATCCTTGCTTTGATGTCAAGCATAGCACCACTTTCTACAGATATGTATCTACCTGCACTTTCTCATGTGGAGCAAAGTTTTCAAACTAATTCTTTTTTAACCCAACTTAGTATTGCAAGTTTTTTTATCGCTTTTGCCTTAGGACAGCTTATATATGGGCCTTTAAGTGATATTTTTGGGCGTAAAATTCCAGCTTTGGTAGGGATATTTTTCTTCATCGTTTCGAGTTTGTTTTGTGTGATTATCGATGATATTTATGCTTTTATCGCTTTGAGATTTTTTGAAGCACTTGGGGGTTGTGCAGGTGTGGTTATCGCAAGGGCTATTGTCAATGACTTATTTGAGATCAAAGAAGCTGCAGGGATTTTTGCTTTGATGATGGTTTTTAGTTCTCTTGCTCCTATGCTTTCACCAACTTTTGGGGGATTTTTGTTAGAGTATTTTTCATGGCATAGTATTTTTGCGACTTTGTTTGCTTTGGGAATTTTACTTTTTTTGATGATACTTTTTGGTTTAAAAGAGTCCGCACCTCATCTTAAAAACAAAAAATTTTCCCATCATGAAGCGATGAAAAGCTACAAATTTGTTTTAAGCGATAAACGCTTTTTGGTTTATATACTATGTGCTTCTTTTGCTTTGGCGGCGATGTTTGCTTATATCACAGGATCAAGCTTTGTTTTTACGCAGTTTTTTGGCTTGAGTGAGCAAAAATTTGCTTTGCTTTTTGGGGCAAATGCTTTAGGTTTTGTCATCTGTGCAAATATCAATGCGAGATTGGTTTTAAAATACGAAAGCGAAAAAATTTTGGCAAAAGCTTTGATGATAATGTTTATATCGACCGTGATTTTACTTGTAAATGCCTTTTTTCATCCAAATTTCTTGCTTTTTGAACTTAGCATTTTTACAAGTATCGCTATGCTTGGTTTCATCGCACCTAATACCACGACTTTAGCCATGGCAAGGTTTAAAGAACATAGCGGAACTGCTTCTGCGGTGCTTGGAACGGTGCAATTTGGTTTTGCAGGGCTTATTTCTTTTGTGGTTGGGGCTATTAACGCAAATACGCCGATAATCCTTGCTTTTGTAATGTGTGCTTGCGTATTGGTTGCAAATATGATATATTTTCTAATCAAAATAAAGGAAAAAAATGAAAACAAATAATATCTTTATGGCTTTAGCCATAGTTTTAGCAAGTTTGATTCTAGCTTTTGGATTTAACAAGGCTTTAAGTGATTTTAAAACTCTTGAAAGAAGTGTAAGTGTAAAGGGTTTAAGCCAAAAAGAAGTCGAAGCAGATACTTTGATACTTCCTATAAAATTCACAAGATCAAACAATAATCTTACAAATTTATACGAAGAACTAGAACAAGATAAAGAAAATATCATCAAATTTTTAAAAGAACAAGGCGTAAAAGAAGATGAGATCAGCTACAACTCGCCAAATATCATAGATCGTTTAAGCGATCCTTATGGCAACGACACTCAAGCTACATACCGATACATAGGCACTGCGAATTTACTCATCTACACGCAAAATGTAAAGCTTGGAAAAAGCATACTAGAAAACATTTCAAGTCTTGCAAAATTTGGCATAGTAACGAAAATCGATAATTATGACATAGAATACCTTTACACCAAGCTAAATGATATAAAACCTCAAATGATAGAAGAAGCAACGCTCAATGCTAGAAATGCAGCGATAAAATTCGCACAAGATTCAAACAGCCATCTAGGCAAGATAAAAAAGGCTTCTCAAGGGCAATTTAGCATCAGCAACAGGGATAAAAATACCCCTTACATCAAAACCATAAGAGTGGTTTCTACTATAGAATACTACTTAAAAGATTGATGATAAAATTCAAGCTAAGCTTTAAGGCTTAGCTTGGCACTATGGAATTTTTTCGTGCGGTTTTTTGGAGTGAGAAAAGAACCAAAGCTAAAAGTATGGTATATAGTATGTTTAGCACTATTAAGCTTGGATAATTAAAAAATTTATCAGATTCGTTTGCGATTTTTCCTATTAAAGGGTGAATTACATTAGGTTGTTTTATGAGCATTATAATAAATACTATATATGAAAAGATAAGCACCACATATCTACCAAAAAACAAAGATTTGGTATAAACTAAACAAATATATAAACTAACAAACAAAGTATTTATAAGTAATGAATATCCAAAGTCTTTACCTAAATTTAAAAAAAATCCAAATAATGAAAATAACCCATAAAAAACACAAGGGATAAAGGATGCGAACAATAAGCTTTTAATCAAATTCAAAAAATCACCAATGATATATATAAAATTTATGTTTTGTTTTTTTGAAACATTGTTTTTCTTTTCATATGAATCTAATTTACAAACAAAAAAACCACATCCAAAAACTACAAAAATAGTGCTTATGATATCAAAATAAAGCCTAAATTTATCAAAAAATCCAAATAAAGTTAAAATCGCTCTTGTATCTTCTAGTTTATCATCGTGAAGCCAAGTAAAACCAAAAACAAACAAAGCATACAAAGCAATTAATAATATAAGATTATTAAAAACCTTTAAAAAGTCTGTATGATGATCACAAAGCTTTCTATAAAATCCTAAAAGTAAAAAATCCATAAAATCCCGAATTCTCGAAACATTTTTTTCTAAATCTGTCGTATTTTTTACATTCTCACCTTTTTTATCCCAATTTTGTTTTAGCTCTATCTCTTTACAATAAAGCTCGTATTTATGAAAATTTGAAGCATCTAAGGCATTGTTATCTTTTATCAAAGCACTTTTAAAAGTCCTAAAAGAATCTCTAAAATCATTTGCAAATTTATCTAAGGATTTTTGATCTTCTTCTTTTTTATTTTTATTAAACTCTTCATATTCTTGTTCAATTTTTTCTTCTAAATTAGAAAAAGTAAAATTTAATTTTGTATTAACTATATTTAAATTTTCATTGAAAATTGCTTGTGAAAAATCTAAACCTTTAAAAGTAGAATTATAAAAAGTTACATTTTTTTCAAAATGGCTTTTTTTGAAACTAGCATAATTATAAAAATTTCTTTCAAAATTAGACGAATTACAAAATGTATTTGCCTCAAAATAAAAATTTTTATTAAAACGACAATAAGCTATAACCACATTGCTTTTAAATTTGATATTATATGAAATAACATTTTCTTCAAAAGTACAACCATAGATATAAACTGGATTTTCTATCTCGAAAAAACCAGGAGCTTCGTTTATTTCACATAAAAATTTGCAATTGAAAAATGATAATTTATACTCATTAAATAATTTAAAACTAAAATTCTTTATAACAGCACCATTGATTTGTATGGATTGTAATCTAGCATTATGGGCAACACATTTATTGTCTATTTTTAAATAATTAGCTAGTTCTAAAATCTTGTCATTGATTTGTGTATTTGTCATTTTTAACCTTTTATTTTTTTTATTACATCATTTTAACTTGGCACTATGGAATTTTTTCGTGCGGTTTTTTGGAGTGAGAAAATACAAAGCAAAAGAATAATGCTATATAAAACACTAGTTTTGATGTTTATATTTTTTGGATAATTCTTCTAGAATATTTCTATTCTTAAAAAATACTGTAATTTTATTATCTTGTTGAGCTTTAGTATATATTTTAATAATATCTTCAATATCCTCTTTGTTTAAAATTTTTTCTTTTTCTAGTCTTACGATAGTATCAATCACTTTTGGAAGCATTGTTCCACTCGTAACAGAAACGCGCTCAATAAGAAAAAAGGATTGAGCCTTTGAAAGATTTTTAATATATTTATCACCACCGTAAAAATGTCGTATTGCTTGCATTATTCCAAATATTTTTTTATCGAAGCGTACAGCACTCAGATAAATTTCAAGTTGCTCTTCTTTGCTTAAAATTTTATTAAACCAAAGATAACTTAAAAGAATTTCAGCTATCTTTCTTCGATATCTTTTTTTATTCATATTTTCAATAAACAAAGTCCTGAAAAGTTGCTGAGTAATAGTAGAACCACCGGTAAATGGAATATTTTTAATAAAAGATATTTTATTAAAAAAAGGTATTTTTCTACCGCGAGATAACAAAGCTCTACATAATGCTTTAAAATCTACTCCTTTGTGCTGATAAAATTTTTGATCTTCAATCGCAACTAGTATTTTTTTAAGGTTATCTAAATCAATTTTTTGTCTTTTGCATTCATAAGCTGATAATTTAGCTCTATATAAAACGTGTTCAAAATTATCCACAAAATTTATTCCTAATCTTGAAAATAATATTCTAATAATAACTAAAAGTATTGTCTCATTTATATCTAAAATACAATAAATATAAAATAAATACAATGCTATGATTATTATGCTATTAAAAACAATGGCATACATTAAAGAATATCCTAAAAACATATGTATTATAATCAATAATGCTGTAACACATAGAATAGGAATAATGTGATATAAATAATTGAATCTTAGTTTAATGCTAAAAGGCATATTGGCACCTTCAAGCATACCTTTTTTAAATAAAAATTCTTGAGTTCCATAATCCATTCCGAGCATTCTTCTTAGTATGATAATTTTTCGTTTTGCAAAAATAATAGACTTTTGCTTTTCTGCAAAATTTTTTGTCATAAAGATAAAAAATAGCAATACCAAAGCAATAATAAACCATATAATATAGTTTGGATTTTCTGTTACATCTTTAAATATTGCTTTTATTTTTTCACTTGCACCTGATAAAAGAGAGATAATAATTGTCCCAAATGTAAGCATATATTTGATTAAATTATCGAAAATTCTTTCTTCACTTTCAAGAATTTTGCAACAAAATTTATATTCCTCTAAAGCAATATCTCTATTTTTTTATAATCAAAATGATAAGTTGGAAAGTATTGTTGCCAATTCACTACTTGCTCCTCATAATTTTTACTGTTACTAAAGTTTTCTGTTTTTTTGGTTTTTAGCACTTTATTATAATTTTTCATCACAATACCTTAAATTTTTTACTTGACACTATAAAATTTAATTGTACGGTTTTTTGGTGAGAAAAGAACTAAACTGACCATTATAGCATAAATCGTA
Organism: Campylobacter sp. 2014D-0259; assembly: GCF_008000505.1. NCBI lineage: Bacteria > Pseudomonadati > Campylobacterota > Epsilonproteobacteria > Campylobacterales > Campylobacteraceae > Campylobacter > Campylobacter sp. 2014D-0259. The sequence goes on along the minus strand of NZ_VOAQ01000012.1, from coordinate 14,501 downwards.
ACCAAAAGATTTTATAAGCTTTCATTTTTTTAAATATTCAAATAAAAAACAAAATATTAAACATATTTACAAATATATCTATAACTATAATTATAAATTTTTATATTCAAAAATAATTTTTATAATAACACTAATTTTAATTATTTTTTAAATTTATTAAACGTCATAAAAAGTTGTAAAAAATTTCCAACTAAATAAATCAAAAACTCAACCTCATAATCTTTGAATTCTTGACCATTGCTTTTGCAATGCTTAGCTCTATTATTATTTAATCTCTGATAGTAATTTAAAATTTCTAAAAACATTTTTTTAAAATTTTCATCTAGCAAGTTCCCAAAATATCGTAAAATTTCATCTTTTTGATTTTCAAGTGATTTTTCATTATTAAGCAATTGTGTTAAAAAAAGTTCTAATGACAATCTTGTTTTATCTACAACATCTCTATAATTTTCTTTTGTTATAAAAATTTTTAAGGCTTCTGATAATTGCTTTTTAGCTTTTGGATAATCTTTTAAAAATTCCAATACATCATTTATTAAAACTTGATCAAAAATCTCTATATTGCTAGGATGAAATTCATACTTATCGTTATAATATAATCTAAAAGGCTTATTGGACATTAGGACAATATCGTTAAAAGTTAAAAGAAATTCATCATCTTTATCTTTTTTGCAAAAATTAATTATGTTTTCTAATGCCTCTAAAAATTTTACATCTTTAAGTTGCATCAATAAACTATAAAGTGCAGTTTCATGAAATGCAAAATAAGAATCATGTAAACCATTAAAATGATTAAAAATAGATATAACACCTGAAAACTTCTTTTCGCCTTTATAAATTTCCCCAACAATTAAAAATATTTTTTGCTCAAGCTCTGATAATTGTTTTGGGTTTATAATATCACCTATTAAAGTGATACATCTCTCATAAAACCTGTCTTCTATCTCTATATTCCATCGTTTTGCAAAATCTCTTTTAGTTTTAAAAAGCCAGCCTCGCTTAATATTATATATTTTTCTTTCCACTATTTTCCTTCTATGATTTTTATTTCTTCTTCGGTGAGATTGTAAAGTTTATAAACCAAAGAATTGATTTTGTTTTCTAGTTCTTGGGTATTTGCGTTTTTGTCTTGCTCTTTGGCTTTTAAAATTTTATCGACTAAATTTATAAGTTCATCGGCTAATTTTTGATTTTTAGAATTTATTTTTGGTATAGGAAGTTTTTCTAGATTATTTGTTTTTAACTCTCCTTCTATTCCACCACCCATATAGAATTTTCTTAACATTAAATATATAAAATCAGAATTTAAAAATGCAAGTATGTATTTTAAAATATCTGAATTTGAAGTTATTATATTAGCAGGTGCCATTGCAAATGCGAAACTTGTTTCATAAGAAAAACAAGGTTCTTTTGCCATTATACACGGATACACTATCTTTTCTTTTTCAAATTCTTCGATATACGCACAATTTCTAAGATTATAAGGAGTCAAGCCTTTATCAGCTCTTTTTTCTAGTTGTGGATAAAATTCATCAAAATGCTTTTTTAAACTAGGATAATTCTCTATATTTATCGCTTCTACTTTTTCTCCATTTTGATTTTTGTAACCATTGTGAGTATTTATCACCCAAAGTCCCGCCCACTCATAACTATATCTTTTTATATCGCGTCCGCGTAGCATTTTGCGTATGAGTTTGGCGGTGCGTTCTTTTTCGGCTTCATCTTTGCAATTTGCTAAAATTTCATTTCTTTTTTCAGTGGTGATGATAAAGGCTTCATTATAGCCTGTTAAAATTCCACGATATATATTAAGCCCATGCCATTCTTTAAGCGGAGTTCCTATGCGTTCTATCTTAGCCTTTAAGGCACTAGTATTCTCATCACTAAAAGTGAAGCTTTCTTTACTTAAAGAATTTTGCGAAAATTCTGCAAAGTCCTTATATAAGCCAATGTCATAAGCACAAGTTTTTAAAATTTCATTGCTTAGGGCAAGGTATTTGAATTTATTATCTTTGCTTTTTGATTTTTCAAAACAAAGTATGGAAGTATCTACTGTAGCACTATCAAAAACTTTTATGCCGTTTAAATCAGTGTATTCTAAAAACTTAACATTTTTAAGCAAAAATTCACGCAAAGCTTCCCCATATCCTGCACGCGTGTATTTGTTAGAAGTGATATAGCTCAATACCCCTCCCCTATCTTTTAAAACATTAAATCCTAGTTCATAAAAATAAGTATAAATATCGCTCGTGCCTTTATAAACCTTATAATTTTTAGCTAAATGGGGCTTGAGTTCTTTAAGCTCCTCTTGTCTTATATAAGGTGGATTGCCGATGATGAGATCAAAGCCTTTGAAATTTCCATCATCGTCCAAAATTTCAGGGAATTCAAAACGCCATTCAAAAGGATGATTGCTTTCTAGGTTGAAGATATTGTCGTATTCTTTTTTAAGATTTGCAAATTCTTTTGTGGCTTCTTTTTCATCAAAGTCAAAAAGAGTCAAATTCGCACTAACAAAGAATTTCAAATTTTCATCATCTACGGCTAAGAAATTTCCGTATTTTTTAGAGTATTTTTCACATTTATCGTTAAAGCCTTTCATTTCTTTTTTAAATTTATCCGCAAAGCAGAAATTTTTAAAAGAAATTTTGAGATTTTTTATCTCTTGGTTGATGCGGCTTTTATCTGTGTAAAAGCCTTCTTTATAGTCTTTTACTATGCGTTTGTATTTGCCCATGCGTTCTTTGATGTTAGGATAGTGGTTTAGGCTTTTGCCTGTTTCAAAGTAAGATACCAAAGAATTTCCGCATTTTATGTTTATATCGATGTTTGGCAGGGTTTTAAGATCGTGATAAGTCTCATCATCAAAGCTTTGATAAAAACTATGTTTTAAAAGCTCTATCCAAAGCCTTAGCTTCGTAATCTCGCATGAGTTTGGGTTGATATCGACACCAAAAAGATTGTTTTCTATGATGTCTTTTTTAGTGTGAAAAAGTTCTTGTTGGATAAGATGGGCTTTATCTTTAGGTGTTTTTGGGCGTTTATACTCTATAAACTCGCCTTTTCTACCCGTGATGAGAATTTCATCGTTTTGCACTTCTAGATAAAATTCTTCATCAAAAAGATTTAGCTCATCATAAATGCTTAACATAACATTTAAAGCAGAAACCAAAAAATGCCCGCTTCCCACCGCAGGATCGCAAATTTTTATAGAGTTTAAAAGCTCTTTTTGTGCCTTTTTGTCTTCTTTTCTTAAAGATCTTCTTAACTCGCTTATATCTTTAGCATCAAGATCAAATTGAGCGTTGAATTTATCAAGCACAACTTTTGTGATGCTTTCTTTACACATATAAGAAGTGATAAAGCTTGGCGTGTAAAAGCTCCCTTCTTTGTAGCCATTGAGTTTTTCAAACACATTTCCTAAAACGCTTGAGCTTATGAGTTCTTTTTGACTTAAAATTTCGCTTTGCTCATCATCACTACCAAAATCAAAGCTATCCAAAAATTCAAACAAGTATTCCAAAAGCCCCACTTGTCCTTTTTTAGCCTTGCATTTATCATCTTTTAGCACGGTGTTTTTATAGTAAAAAAGCTTTAAATCATTGCTTAAGCTTGAAATTTCAAGTGTGTTTTCTATGCTTTGTTTTTCAAACAAAGAAGAATTTAGATAAGGCAGATAAGCAAATTCGCTTTTCTTTCTCGTGCTTTTTTCTTTGGCTAAAACTTCAAAGAAAAGTTCGCTAAGCTTGTCAAAATCAGGGATTTTTTTGAAATTTAAAAATTTCAAATTTTTATCATCATTAAAACGCACCAAATTTGACTCTATAAGCTTTAAAAACAAAATGCGATTAAGCCATAAGATCAAAAGTTTTAAGATGGTTTCAAAATTTTCTTCTTTGAGCTTAGAGTTTATAGCGGTGTAGAAAGTTCCTTGCTCTTCTTTACTTTCTTCGCTTTTTGTGATGATGAGTTTTGAGTTTTGTTTGCTCTCATAAAGCCCTAAGATATATAAAAGTTCTTTGTAAAAAGCGTTGTTGAGTGAATTTGCATCGTTGGGGTTAAACTCACCTAGCAAACAATCTTTGCTAAAAATTTTAAACAAAGGCTTAAGCTTACTAAAGCTTAACTTATCTTGTTCTAAGATAGGTTTTAAATCCACAAAAAGCCCTTTTAAAGTGCTATCGCCATTTAAAATCTTTTCAAATTCTTTATAAATTTCGTCGGTATTGCCTTTAAAAAGCGAGTTTTTGCTTTCAAAATTTTCAAAAGCTTCTTTAAAATACTTGTTTTTGTTAAAAAGCTCTTCAAACAAATCCGCCTTAAAGATAAAAAAGCTATAAAAATCCGTGATGATGATGTGCTTAAGCGATGAATTTAACGCTTTTCTTTCGCGAAGATAGTATAAAATGCACTCATGCAAAGCCTTGCAATTAGGTTTGCTTGGGCTAAAAAATTCTCTAGAATTAGGCAATTTTGCTTCGATGATGACTTGGGTAAGACCATCTTTTTTTAAGGCCAAGTCTATACCGCTGTTGCCTTTGTGTATGCTTTTGACTTCGCATTGAAAAGATAAATTTTCAAAAAATTTGCTAAGAGCGTTTGCCACAAGGGAATCTTCGTTGTTTTTGAGATTGTTTTCTAAATTTATTTTATAGTCTTTTAAAGTTTTGATAAATTCGTTTAGTTCTGTTTCTAAGATAGGCTTTTTGCGGTGGTAGGGATTTAAAAATTCTTTTTCATTTATAGCTTCAAATTTCATATTGCACTTTCAATAAATTTTAAATATTTTAGCAAAAAAATCTCAAGTTTGGTATAAAATTTAAAAGTTACTTTTTGTAATTTTATAAAAAAATAATTATATAAAATGAGAATATTTGATACAAAATTTTAAAATTTTAAATATTTTTATAAAAATATATCATTTTTTAAATTTATCAATACCCCTAGTTTTGTTACAATAATTCTATATATCATTAAAAAGGAGTAAAATGCGTTATTTAGCTATATTTGCGATTTCAATCACGCTAAGTTTTGGTGCAGCTAATCCACCTATACAAGATAGAACGGGCACAGGACTTGTTTTATCAAGTCATGAACTAGCCAATAAAATAGGCAAAGAAGTTCTTGACAAAGGCGGAAATGCCATAGATGCAGCTGTAGCAGTAGGTTATGCTTTGGCTGTAGTGCATCCTGCAGCAGGAAACATAGGTGGTGGTGGCTTTGCAGTCATTCATCTAGCCAATGGAGAAAATACCACGCTTGATTTTAGAGAAATGGCACCTTTAAAAGCAAGCAGAGATATGTATCTTGATAGCAAAGGAGAAATTATAAAAGATGCTTCAACTATAGGTTATCTAGCTGCTGGAGTACCAGGAACGGTTAAAGGTATGAGTGCTATGCTTGATCGCTACGGCACTATGAAACTAAAAGACTTGATGGCTCCTGCTATAAAACTAGCTGAAAAAGGTTATCTCATCAATGATAGACAAGAACAAACCATGCTAGAAGCTAAAGATATGTTTAAAGAATTTCCTAGTTCAAGCAAATATTTCCTTAAAAAAGATGGTAGCACTTATAAAAGCGGGGATTTATTTGTCCAAAAAGATCTAGCAAAAACTTTAAAACTTATCGCAAAGGAAGGTCCTGATGCTTTTTATAAGGGAAAAATCGCTGATTTAATAGCAGCGGATATGGCTAAAAACAAAGGCATTATCACTAAAGAAGATCTAGCACAATACCAAGCTATTTGGAGAAAACCTGTAGAAGGCACTTATAGGGGTTATGATATCATTTCCATGTCGCCACCTAGCAGTGGGGGTGCTCATATCATCGAAATTTTAAATATCATGGAAAATGCCAATATAGAAAATTTAGGCTTTGCAAGCTCTAAAACTTTACACATAATGGCTGAAGCTATGCGTCAAGCTTATGCGGATAGATCAGAATACATGGGCGATCCTGATTTTGTAAAAATCCCACTTGATAAACTTACAAGCAAAGAATACGCTAAAGAAATTTATGCAAAAATTCCAAAAGATAAGGCTTTACCAAGCTCAAAAGTAAAACCTGGTTTAGGACAAATTCACGAAGGACATAATACCACTCATTATTCTGTACTAGATAGCAAAGGCAATGCTGTAAGCATTACCTATACGATCAATGCGAGTTATGGTTCAGGTGCTACGGTTGAAGGGGCAGGGTTTTTACTCAATGATGAAATGGATGATTTTTCAATCAAACCAGGCGTGCCAAATTTATACGGACTTGTAGGCGGAGAAGCTAATGCTATAGAACCTAAAAAAAGACCTTTAAGCTCTATGAGTCCAACTATCATACTAAAAGATGGAAAAGTATTTATGGTAGTAGGTAGTCCAGGTGGTTCTAGGATCATCACGACAGTTTTACAAGTGATTTCAAATGTGATCGATCATAAAATGGATATATCAACAGCGGTAGAATCTCCAAGATTTCACATGCAGTGGCTACCTGATGAAATCAGAACAGAGCCTTTTGGAATCATCAAAGATGTGCAAAACAATCTTGAAAAAATGGGCTATAAAATCACAAAAGAACCTTATATGGGTGATGTAAATGCTATCATGGTCGATCCAAAAACTGGAAAAATCATAGGCTCTATGGATACAAGAAAAGAATTCTAACTTCTTATTTACCCTTGAAATTTCAAGGGTAAATTTATGCAGGACTTTTAAGTTTTCTTTTAAAAAATGCTCCTAAAATTAAAATCACTGTAAAAGCAATGAAAAAATATAAAAATTTAGGCACAGGCACAGGATCTCCTGTTGCATAAGAATGCAATCCTGAAAGATAGAAATTTACCCCAAAATAAGTCATCAAAATAGAATAAAATCCTATAACACTCGCACTTGCAAAGGCGTAAGGATTGTTAAATTTTGAGATAAATCTAAGATGTAAAATCATAGTATAAACAATAATAGAAATTAAAGCCCAAGTTTCTTTAGAATCCCAACCCCAGTATCTTCCCCAGCTTTCGTTTGCCCAAACTCCACCTAAGAAATTTCCTATAGTGAGTAAAGCAAGTCCTATTATCATCGCCATTTCGTTGATACAATGTAAGTTTAAAATACTTTGATCTATTTGAGCTTTTTTTGGATTTCTTAACATAAATAAAATCAAGCTAAATACTCCAAGCAAAAAGCAAAGTCCTAAAAATCCATAGCTTGCAGTGATGATAGAAACATGGATATTAAGCCAATAGGATTTTAAAACGGGCGCAAGATTTGTAATTTGTGGATCCATAAAACCAAGATGTGCTACAAAAAGAGAAATTCCAGCCATAATACTTGCAGTACAAAGTGCTAAAGAAGATCTTTTATAAAAAACAAGTCCCGCAAAAGCACAAGCAAAAGCTATATAAACCATACTTTCATAAGCATTACTCCAAGGAGCGTGATCTCCTACATACCAACGAAAGATTAAAGCTAAAGCATGAGCCAAAACACTTAAAGCAATGAGAATAAAAATGGCATTTTTAAGCATTTTTGGAGCTTTTTTAAGGCTTAAAATTTCATAGACTAATAAGATAAAAAGCATACTACCTAGTAAAAGATAAATAGGGGTGAGATTGTCAAAAATATTATAATGATTTAAAAAAAGCTCTAAAGAAATTTGAGTAGGTGTAGGGATAAGATTTGATCCATAAAAATTTTGGAAATTTTTAAGTCTTTCTAAACTTTCATCGGCTTTAGAAAAATCTTTGGTACTAAGAGCTTGTTCAAAATCAAAAAAATATTTTGCCAATAAGCTTTGTATATTTTCTATATCCTTTAAATCAAAAGGCATAGGTGTAGCAGGAGAATACCAAGTATAGGTTTTTTGGCTTGGATCAGGAAATATTCTAAAAATTTCTCCGCTATAGATATAAAAAGCGGTGTTGATTTTTTCATCAAGAGCTAAAATATCTTTATCAAACTGATCTCTTAGAGCAGGTTTTTTGCGATTTGCTTCTTCTATATAGTTTGAAAGTTTGTAAAAATCTCCATCAAAAACATCATCGTAAGCAAGATATTTTTCATTTTTATCCACGCCTAAAATTTCTTTTAGCTTTGCAGTTTTTACGCTAATCATTTTTATTTGTCTAAAATGTTGTGGATACATCATCATACCAAGAAAAATTTGATTATAGTTTAAACCTAAAAAATCATTTTTTTTGGTAATTTTATGGATGTAATTCATCGCTAAAGTATCGATAGGTTTTATCCTGCCATCAAAGTCTTGCACAAGTAAGCTTCCAAAAAGCATAGAATGTTTTGCAGAATTTTCTTTGATATTTTGTATAAGCTTTAAGGTGTTTTCATCGGCAAAACTTTTTATGTTAAAAGCAAAAAGACAAAAAAGAATTAATAAAAGATTTTTTTGATTTTTAAGATAGTTTGATAATTTTTGAAATCTTGAGTTTTTAGCAAATAAAATCCATAAAAAACCTAAAGTCAGCAAAGTATAGCCTATATAGGTTGGAATTTTTCCAGGATCTTTATTGACTGAAAGTATGGTGCCTTGTTCGTCTTGATCATAAGAACTTTGAAAAAATCTATATCCGCCATAATCTAAAACATTATTCATAAAAATTTTATACTCAAAACTTTTATCTTGATCGATCACTTCGATATCTGAAGCATAAGAAGAAGGACTCATAGAACCTGCGTAGCGATCAAGGATAAAATCTTTTAAAGCCAAAGAAAAAGGCAGTTTAATCTCTTCAGGACCCCAGTTGAGTGCAAAAATTTCACCTCCTAATCTAAAAGGTAAAACATTTTCATTGTTGTAATTTGGAGTGAGTAAAATTTCTTTGCTTTCATTATTAAAAGAAATTTGCATTTTGATGATAGGATTGCTCATTGCATTAGGAGCTTTTTCATAATCAAGTAGTTTTAAATTTATAGTTTTATTTTGCTGCATGGAAACTTTTTTTTCAAAACTATTATGGAGTAAAGGATTAAAAGCTACTCCAAAGGATTGATATTCTACAACCTTACCTTCATCATTATAAAGCATTAAGGCTATAAATTCATCTCTTGTCACAATGATATCAGAACTTTGTCCTTCTCTAATGTGCATACCTCCTTCTATGCCAAAATAACGCGTGATTGCAGCGCCAAGTAAAATTACTATAAAAGCACTATGCAAGAGCAAGGAAGCATATTTTTTTCTTTGTAAAAGTTTGTGTATAAAAATAATACCTATAAGATTGATTAAAAGCAAAAGGTGTAAGATATCAAACCATAAAGCATTATAAACTAAGGCTTTAGCAGCATTTGTGCCAAAATCATTTTCGACAAAAGTCGCTACTGCACAAGAAAGCGCATAGATAAAAAGCAAAATAAGACTCATCCAAAAGGAAAAAAAGATTTTCTTAAACATTTTTTTCCTTGTATGCTAGAAAAAGTGTTTTAAAAAGCTCATCTTCATTAAGCTTTTGATTTTTTTCATCTTTTAAAATTTCCATAGTCAAAGCAAGGCGTTTAGCACTCATAAAACCAGGATAAATCAGTAAAGTTTTATGTTTAGGAGTGAAAAATACCAAAGTAGGCGTAGCGTCTATATTAAATTCTCTTGAAAGTTCTTCTGTGCTTGTTTTTTTATTGTCGTAATTATGAATTTTATGATAACTTGTATTGATATAATAAGAATTATATGTGTTTTTTAAGATATTTTGAACTTCTTTGTCATTTTGAATTTCGTGTTTTAATTTATCGCAATAAACACAATTATTTGCACTAAAAATAATTAGCACAGGTTTGTCAGAAAAAACAATATTTTGATTGTCTTTAAAAAATTCTGCGATTTCTTTGTAAGAGTTGAGATCAAGATTGTTTGCATCTTGTTTGTATTGTTCTGTAGTTTTTGTTCCTTTAGAAAGAATATTTTCATCTATTTTTTCATCATTACAAGCACAAAATAACAATATTATAAATCCTAAAATCAGTTTTTTTAACATCAAATCCTTTCATTTAAAATTGCCTAGAAAATCTAGGCAATTATTATTTTAATAAATCCACTATAAAAGCATAAATCATCAAGAATAAAAAGATCATTCCTGTAATCAGCATCAAATAACCTGCTAATTTAGCAATGCCTTTATAAGAATTAAATTTAGAGTTTTTCTCATATAAACTTTCAAGCCTTCCGCTTTCTTTTAGGCGTTGATAATACGCATTTCTTTCTTGTTTAATCTCGGCTTCACTTTGGGTTCCTGAGAAAATTACCATATCCATAGGGAAGCGATCTGCTCTAAAATGAGTATTGAAGAAGTGGATTGCAAAGATAAATCCTGTTGCAAGTAAAGCTTCATCAGAGTGCACTAAAGAACAAAGATTGATCATCCAACCTGGTAAAAAGGCACTAAAGAAAGTAGGGAACCATAAAACCAATCCTGAAAGTCCTATAACAAACATACCCCAAAATACTGCTAGATAGTCAAATTTTTCCCAATAAGTCCAGCGGTCAAATTGTGGTCTTTCACCCATGCCAAAGAACCATTTAAAATGTGCTTTCATATCTTTAAAGTCCTGCCAATTTGGCATTAAAGAATCAGGTCCAAAAAGGGCTTTTAAAATTTTCATTTTATCAAGTTTTCCTGTTTGTGGATCACGCACTAAATCTCTTCTTTTCCAGTTTACAAGTATGATTTCTCCAATATGAGAGAAAAAGACTATAAACATAACAATAGCACTAATATGATGCACTATGGTTGCACCGATTGGTCCGCCCATAAGATCTATCATGGTTTGTGCCCAAGGAGCGGTATAAAATTTTTGTGGCAAACCTGAGAAAGCTAACCCTAAGAAACTTGCCGCCATAAAGAAATGCTGAATTTTATGGAAGGTTGAAAAACGTTTGATTAAAATCTTGTCATTGTGTGCATTTTCTTTTGCTTTTTTCCATTCTATAGGATGTGAAAGTCTTGCTAAAATCAGTCTTATACTCCAAAGTAAAGTATGCAAACCAAAGAATACAAAAACTCCTATCACTAAAGCGGTCATAAAGATATAAGCACCGTGAAGTAAAGGATAGTTTTCTCCATCACTATGATCAGCATGTGCAATAAAATTGGCAAAATTTTCATTAGAATTTGGATGACATTGTGCACAAGTTTGAACACGATTTAAAGACGATAGGGTTGAGTTTAAATCTTCAACTTTTAAAATATTGTGTTTGCCGTGACAATCATAACAGGCTGCGATTTTTGGAGCACTACCAGGACTATTTAATACCATAGCCTTACCATGAAAAGTATCATGATAGCGATCTTGTTTATCTTGATGACATTCACCGCATTTAAAATCACTTCTTTGTTTTAAGGTCATTGCATTCATTAACGGATCGTTGTTGTGGATATCATGACAAGTAGTACAAGTTGGAATTTTTTTCTTTTTTCCATCTTTATCAAGTTGTATTTGGCTGATATTTTGATGAATGCTGTGTTTAAATTCTTTATCTACATCTTTATGACAACTTGCGCAGTTTTTATTGATAAGATCTAAATTTGCAGCATTATTGTAGCGAATAGATTTTTTATCTTCGCCTTTTCCGTGGCAATCCCTACAACTTGGAACATCTCCAAAATACATTCTTGAATGAATGCTATCTTTAAAATCATCTAAATTTTTAGCGTTTTGCCATTTTTCTATTTGTTCTTTTTGAACTTTTCTTCCAGAAAGCACCCAAGATTCTATACCATCTAACATAACATAAACATGGGTATAGCCTAATTTTTGGCTTAAATTTGCAATATTAGAAGCATCAAAAGTAAAACGATTCGACCCATAAAAAATTAAAGTTGCATTAAAATCATCAGGTAATAAATTTTGCCAATTTTGCGCATCAACTAAAACAGCATTAGGTATATTACCTGCAACTTCTCTTTCTTCCTTGGAATTAACATCCACAAAATATACATTTTTTTGCCCTAAAAGTTTTTCAGCATCTTTCATGCTGATAGGAGTTACACCTTCAACTATACCTATTTGAATTTTTCCGTCGGCAAGTAAAAAAGGGGTTGAAAAACAAAAAACAGCAAGCAATATAAATTTTATTAAACTTTGTTTCAAAATTTACTCCTTAAACTCGCCCAAAAAATGGGCGAAAATTTTATTTTAAAATATTTTTAGCTTCTTGTATATAAACCAAAGCCTCATCTACTATTTTTTTGGAGTAAACGGGACCATGCACACCCCAAGAACCATCTTTTTGCAATTTTTCTGCAATAGCCCTTGCTTGATTTGCCAAAGTAATAACACGAGATTTTTTCTCTACAGAAAGTTTAGGATTTTCAGCCATAGCTTTATCAATTTCTTTCACGCCTTTAAGAATATTTTCATATCCATCTTTTACAGGTTTTTGCCAACCTACAACAATGTCGTAGATAGTCTCTTGATCTGTAAAATGAAGTTTTTTAGGTAAATTTGACTGAACCGCACTGTGACATCCACTTGCACCTGGCCCCATTAAATTTGGATCACTAAAACTTGTACGTCCACAAGCCCACATTAAATCAAGGAAAAATCTTCCATCATCATCTCTAGCGATGGTCCATCCTGAAGTTTTTGGAGATCTTTCTTTACCTTCTGGCGGATTAAGAGTTTTAGCAGTTTTATCAACTTTTATTTTCCAAATGTGAGAAGCTCTAACATTATCAAATCCACCTTTATCGGGATTTTGAACTGCTCCAAAGTTTTCACAACTCATCATATTTGGCATGTGACAAGCTGTACAATTATCTTTTGAATGAATTCCTCCTTGTTTAAAGAAGCTAGCTTGTGTGTCATGACAATCTGTACAAGTTTTTTTAAGCCCTACTTTAGTATATCCATCTTTCCAATCATTGAAAGTAACCTCATGAGGATCGTGGCAAGTAGAACATCTCATACCCTTATCATAGTGAGCTGAACTATACATTTGCGCACCTTCAGTTCCACAAGCTGGACAGCTAGATTTGAAGAAGGCATTAAATGGTTTTCTAGGATTTTTCTTAGCATCTTCTTCATTATAAGAAAATCTTTGATGACATCTTTCGCAGTTTGATGGCATACCTGCACCTCTAGCACCATAAAGATGAGCACCTGCACCATGACATTCTTCACAAGAAATACCTTTTGAAATTGTATGTTTTCTAAGCTCTTGAGTATTTCCTAAAGCTTTATAAAATTCTTCTTTGCTTTTAAAATCAAATTTAAAACTATGACAGGTTTCGCAATAAGAACTTGCAGGCTGAAAAAGCATATTTTTACGATATTGTGCTGCATAAGAATTTGTTCCCCAAACTTGAGAGCCATTACCTCCAAATTGTTCCATAGTAGTAGGGAAACCTGGAGAAAATTCTGCTATTTTTTTGGTCATTTCAGGTGTTAAAAACTCACTCCAAAGCCTTGAGAATTGATTGCCGCCAGCTACAATTTTTCCTGTCATATTACTAAGATTTCCATCTTCAACATGATAAGTTCCACGAACCAACCATCTATCAATAAAACCATATTTTGTTCTAGGTGTTCCAATTACAGCATAGACATCATCAGGATAAATTCCATCTGGTAAAATAGTAGATTGTGAGTTATACATAGGTTTTTTTAAATCATTTCCTACTTCTTCAAACTCATCAGGAAAACGAACGGTTTTTGCATGACGTGATCTTTCCCAAGCTTTATATTGAGCAGGATGACATTCACCACATTTTTTTGGACCTACAAATTTATTTGGAAAATCTAAAAAAGATTCCATTCCTAAACGATAAGTCACTGAAGTATGAGCTAGATTGTTTTGCTGTGCAAAAGTAGGACCATTAGAAAATTCTACATATTCTTCTTCCCTATCACTAATAGCATATTTACCTACTATACGACCTTCTTTTTCATATTTAAACATAGGATGATGTTCTTTAAGATATTTAAAAAACGCATCTTCTTGGTGCACATAACCCTCAAGCGTTCTTGGTTTAGTATCGCCATCTTGTGCAGCTTCTCCTTGAATAAGAACATTTGAATTTTCTGCACTACTCACATTTAAAGCAAATCCCACCCCAAGTAATAGGGTTAAAACCTTTCCCTTAGAAATAAGCTTTTTCATAAGATACACCTTATAAATAAAATTTTTAAGATAATATAATTATGAAATAAATAGTTTAAGATATAAATTATCTTATTTAAATTATATTAACTTTTATATATAAAGTTTATGTTAATTAAACTTAATAATTAATAAAATTAACAATTTCATCGTGAATTTATATATTAATTTCTATTTTTTATTTAAAATTCTATCAATAAACCAAGTAGCCGATCACCCAAACAACTTTTTTAAAAGAACTAAATTTATACAATCCATACAAATATATTAAACTTTCCAAACCCTAAAAACACCCTATTCTCTCTAAAAACCCTAACCAGCAGCAAACTCTTTTTTAAACACTATTTCAAACACCATCTAAAACAACAATAAAAATAAACATAGGATTTATATATAAAGTA
>NZ_VOAQ01000002.1:0-56380 GCF_008000505.1 Campylobacter sp. 2014D-0259 | reverse complement strand
TTTATATATAAATCCTATGTTTATTTTTATTGTTGTTTTAGATGGTGTTTGAAATAGTGTTTAAAAAAGAGTTTGCTGCTGGTTAGGGTTTTTAGAGAGAATAGGGTGTTTTTAGGGTTTGGAAGGTTTAATATATTTGTATGGATTGTATAATAAATTAAATTTTATTCACACATTCTTTAAAGACTTTTCCACGCTCTACGTAAGAGTTGAACTGATCTAAACTTGCGCAAGCGGGACTTAAAAGAGCCACTTCATTGACTCTTAAGTGATTTGAAATTTCATTTACAGCTTTAGATAAAACTTCACATTTATAGGCTTTCAAATTCGCTTTTTTTGCATAATCAAGCATTTTTTCGGTACTAATACCTATAGCATAGAGTTCTATGTTAAAATTTTTCATAAAATCAAATAAATTGCTAAGATCTACACCCTTATCATCTCCCCCTATGATAAGATGGATTTTTTTATCTTTATAGCGATTAAGTGCAGCCATTACCGCGCTTTCATTTGTGGCTTTAGTGTCATTTACCCAAAGTCTATTTTGACTGTCTTTAAGCTCTTCAAGTTTATTTTTTTCCATTACAAAGCTATTTAAAAGCTCATAGCTTAAAGTATCAAGTAGAATTTTTTCTATAGCTAAAGCCATGATAGCATCGAGTAAAAAAGGACTTTTAAAGGAAATTTTTTCCGTATCAATGCCAAATTTAACAGCTAGATCTTTTTCATCTTTATAGCTTATTTTATGAGCTTTTGTTGGAGTATTTGCATAAATTTTAGGCAGTATTACTACATCGCATTCATTCATTCTTTTTAAAACGCTTAGCTTATCTTGAACATAATTATCAAAACTTCCATGCCAAGAAAGATGATCAGGACTTATAGGTAAAAGTGCATAAATTTCAGGTTTAGCTTTATGAGTGTAGTGTAGGGTGAAAGATGAAGTTTCAAGTATCCAAAGTTTTGCATAAGGATCAAGCTCTGCTAAAGGAGTTCCAACATTTCCACCTATAACAGCACCAATGTGTGATAATAAATGTGTAGCCATTTGAGTGGTAGTAGTTTTGCCATTGGTTCCGCTTATCCAAACGGATTTTGGCATGATATCATAAAAAAAGTCATATTCGCTTTGTAAATTTTTTGCTTTTTGAATGAGTTTGTGCTTTGGTGGAAAACCTGGACTAGGAATTTCAATATCGCTTAAATTATCATCAAAATCATTAGGATTTAAAAGTAAATTTCCTAGTGTATCTTTTTTTGTTTCTGTAAAATGATCATCATAGATATCAAAAGGCCCAAATTTATCTACCAAATTTTCAGCAATAGCGCGTGTGGTTTTTCCGTATCCAAAAAGTGAAATTTTCATTATCTTAGCTTTATTGATGCAAGTGCAAGTAAATTTGAAAGTAAGGCTATCATCCAAAAACGCACTATAATTTTATTTTCTACCCAGCCAACTTTTTCAAAATGATGATGAATAGGTGCCATTTTAAATACTCTTTTATTAAAAATTTTAAAACTTCCAACTTGTAAAATTACAGAAACAGTTTCAAGAACAAAAACAAAACCTATGAGTAAAAGTAAAATTTCATTTTTGCTAATGATAGCTAAAAATCCTATGAATCCACCTAAAGCTAAACTCCCGCTATCCCCCATAAAAACCTGCGCAGGATAACAGTTGTACCATAAAAATCCCATTAAAGCACCGATTAATGCAGCACAAATAATCACTACTTCACCAAGTCCTTGAATTTTTGGCAAAAGTAAATATTCACTATAATTTAAATTTCCGCTCAAATATAAGAATATCCCTAAAGTAGATAAAGAAAAAATACTTGGAACTGTAGCTAAGCCATCAAGTCCATCGGTTAAATTTACAGCATTAGAGCTAGAAATTAAAACCAAAATCCAAAAAACAATGGCAAAAATTTCCATATCAAAAAGAGGGTGTTTGTAAAAAGGTATAAAAAGTTCCGTGCTAAGCTCTGAACTAAAATATAAAGGTAAGATGCAAATAAGTCCAGCGATGATTTGTGCTAAAAGCTTCATTCTTGGACTAAGTCCTGAATGATTATCTTTTTTTAGAACTTTGCCTAAATCATCTATGAGTCCTATTAAACAAAAAAGTATCAAACAAAGTAAAGCACTTATAGCAAAAATATTATCAAATTTGATACAAAATAAACTTGCGATTACTGCAGAACTGATGAAAATAAGCCCACCCATGGTTGGAGTATGGCATTTGGTTTTATGAGTTTCTGGGGCGTATTCGTAAATAGGTTGACTAGCATTTTTAGCTTTTGCCCAAGTAATAAATTTAGGCATTAAAAATAAAGATAAACATAAAGCGATAAAAAATGCAAATCCTGCACGCACACTAATATAAGTAAAAAAAGCATAATGACTTAAATCTGAAAGATAATACAAAACCTAGCCTTCTTTTTGGTTTTTAAAAGTTTAATTTTAGTAAAATCTAACCAAAAAAATTCTTATAAAAGAGAGAAAAATGAAGCAAAAATGCGTTTTAATTATTACAGATGGAATAGGGTATAATAAGAATAGTAAGTTTAATGCTTTTGAAGCAGCTAAAAAACCAAGTTATGAAAAGCTTTTTAAGGAAGTCCCAAATTCTTTACTAAAAACGAGTGGTTTAGCTGTAGGTTTGCCAGAAGGGCAGATGGGAAATAGTGAAGTAGGGCATATGTGTATAGGAAGTGGGCGTATTATTTATCAAAATTTAGTGCGTATTAATAAAGCCATTGAAAACAAAGAACTTGAAAAAAATGAGAATTTACAAAAACTTTTAGCAAAATGTAAAAGAGTGCATATTATAGGGCTTTATAGTGATGGCGGGGTGCATTCTATGGATACGCATTTTAAAGCCATGCTTGAAATTTGTGCGAAAAATGGCAATGAAGTTTTTGCTCACGCAATCACTGATGGGCGTGATGTAAGTCCAAAAAGTGGCTTAAATTTCATAAAAGATTTAAAAGAATTTTGTGAAAACTTAGGCGTGCATTTTGCTACGCTTTGTGGGCGTTTTTATGCTATGGATAGAGATAAGCGTTGGGATAGGGTAAAAGAGTATTATGAGTGCTTGTTAGGTAAGGCTTATAAAGTGCCAAATTTATTAGAATACCTACAAAAATCTTACGATGAAAATGTTACTGATGAGTTTATCAAAGCAGCTCAAAATGAGAATTACAAGGGCATGAGAGAAGAAGATGGCATTATCTTTATCAATTTTAGAAATGATAGAATGAAACAACTTGTTGAAGTGTTAAATTCTAAGGATTTTAAAGAGTTTGAACGCGAAAAAATCTTTGAAAATTTACTTACTATGAGTGTTTATGATGATAAATTTAAACTCCCTGTGCTTTTTGAAAAAGAAAAAATTGAAAATACTTTAGCCCAAGTGATTTCTAAAGCAGGGCTTAGTCAGCTTCATACCGCAGAAACCGAAAAATATGCCCATGTAACTTTCTTTTTTAATGGCGGAAAAGAAGAGCTTTTAGAAAATGAAACAAGGGTTTTAATCCCAAGCCCCAAGGTAAAAACTTATGATGAAAAACCCCAAATGAGTGCTTTTGAAGTGTGTGATGCAGTGAAAAAAGGCATAGAAAAGGGTGAGGATTTTATAGTGGTAAATTTTGCAAATGGAGATATGGTTGGGCATACAGGTGATTTTAATGCTGCTATAAAGGCTGTTGAAGCGGTGGATACTTGTTTGGGCGAGATTGTAGAATGTGCAAAAAAGCATGATTATGCTTTTATCATTACAAGCGATCATGGAAATTGCGAAGCTATGCAAGATGAAAAAGGAAATTTGCTTACCAATCACACTACTTTTGATGTTTTTGTTTTTGTGCAAGCAAAGGGAGTTTCAAAGATTAAAGATAATATGGGGCTTAGCAATATCGCTGCAAGTGTGCTTAAAATTTTAGACTTAGAAATTCCAAAAGAAATGAATGAGGCTTTGTTTTAGTTTGTTTGCCTTTTTTATAAGAAATTTGTTAAGATTGCAATTTTTAAAATTAAACTTATTAAGGATAGATAATGAAATTTAGCGGAAAAAATGTTTTAATTACCGGAGCAAGTAAGGGAATAGGTGCTTCTATTGCAAAAACTTTGGCGGGTTTTGGACTTAAAGTTTGGATCAATTATCGTTCAAAACCTGAACTTGCAGATGCTTTAAAAGATGAAATTATTGCAAGTGGTGGCGTTGCTGCTGTGATTAAATTTGATGCAAGCAAAGAAGATGAGTTTGAAAATGGTGTAAAAACCATAGTGGAGAGCGATGGAGAGTTAGGTTATCTTGTAAATAACGCAGGCGTTACAAATGATAAACTTGCTTTAAGAATGAAATTAGAGGACTTTAGCAGTGTTGTGGATACAAATTTAAGTTCAGCTTTTTTAGGTTGTAGAGAAGCTTTAAAAACCATGAGTAAAAAACGCTTTGGTGCTGTTGTAAATATCGCTTCTATTGTCGGAGAAATGGGCAATGCTGGACAAGTAAATTATTCTGCCAGTAAAGGTGGAATGATAGCTATGACTAAATCTTTTGCTAAAGAAGGAGCAAGTAGAAATTTACGCTTTAACTGTGTAACTCCAGGTTTCATAAAAAGCGATATGACTGAAGTTTTAAGTGATGAAATCAAACAAACCTATCAAGACAATATCCCTTTAAAACGCTTTGCAGAACCTGAAGAAGTGGCTAATTGTGTAGCGTTTTTACTTAGTGATTATGCCTCTTATGTGACAGGCGATGTGCTTAAGATCAATGGTGGTTTATATATGTAAGGAAAAATGATGGATTTAAAAGAAATAGCACAATTTTTAGATGATAATGTACCAGCATTTTTAGCCACTTTAGGAACTTGTGGAAATCCTAGAGTGCGTCCTATACAAAGTCCATTGCTTGTGAGAGATAAAATTTATTTTTGCACAGCAAATACAAAAGGACTTTTTAAGCATATAAAAAATTATAATGGTATTGAATTTTGTTCTTGTGCAAAAGATGGGACTTTTTTAAGACTTAGGGCTAATGCGGTTTTTGAACCAAATTTAGAAGTTAAAAAAATGATGTTTGAAAAATATCCTTATCTTGTAAATCTTTATGAAACTCCGCAAAATCCAAAATTTGAAGTTTTTTATCTTGATCATTTAAGCGCTAGAATGCAATTTATGAATGGAGAATTTAAGCTTTTTAAGGCTTAATGATTTGATAATTTTATTAACTATATATTAATTAAGATAAATATTATCTTAATTAATATTAACTTTTTGTTATTTTTTTAAGGTATAATCATTCCGTTTAATTTGCAAGGAATAGATTATGATATATTGCAAAAATTTTTAATATTTATTTTATTATATTCATCTATCTTCTTTGATTGCTTATCTTATGCTTTTTTATATTTATTAAATTATAAATTTATTTTTAATCCATTTTATATTGAAAGGAGAGTTTGTTTTTGGATTTTTGGCATGCGGTTATGTAAGATTGACTTACATTAAAAATTATTATTAATTTTTTAAATAAGGAGAATGATATGGGTGAATTTTCTAGAAGAGATTTTATAAAAACAGCCTGTATTAGTGTAGGAGCTTTAGCTGCAAGTTCAAGTGGAGTTTATGCCTTAGATGATTCATCTAAGATGGATAAAGATACAAATTTACCTTCTTGTGATGTTTTGGTAATTGGATCAGGTGGAGCAGGTTTGCGTGCTGCAGCCGCAGTGAGAAAAGAAAATCCAAAATTAAGCGTTGTAGTAGCTACAAAGATGATGCCATCGCGTAACGCAACTTGTATGGCAGAGGGTGGAATTAATGGAGTTACTGATTTTTCTAATGGAGATTCCTATAAATTACATGCTTATGATACTATCAAAGGCGGAGCTTATTTGGTAGATCAAGACGCGGCTTTAAAATTTTGTGAATTAGCTGGAAAGGCTATTTTTAATATGGATTTTATAGGAACCTTGTTTTCAAGAAATGAGCAAGGTGGAGTAGCTCAGCGTTTAATGGGAGGAGCTTCTAAGAAACGCTGTAATTATTCTGCAGATAAAACAGGTCATATTTTAATGCATTCTTGTTTAGATGATGCTATTAGTAGTGGTGTGAAATTTTTAATGGATCATGAACTTTTGGATATAGGTGTTATGGATGGAAAATGCGAGGGTGTCGTTTTAAGAGATATACAAAGCGGTGGAATTTATCCTGTATTATGCAAAGCTTTGGTGATTGCTACAGGGGGATACACAAGGATATTTTATAATAGAACTTCAACTCCTTTTATTGCCACAGGAGATGGTGTGGCAGCTGCTCTTAGAGCAGGACTTGGTTTTGAAGATCCTGAGATGATACAATTTCACCCAACAGGAGTTGCAAATGGTGGAACTCTTATTACAGAAGCGGCGCGCGGTGAAGGGGGATATCTTTTAAATAATCGTGGTGAGCGTTTTATGAAAAATTACCATGAAAAAATGGAGCTTGCCCCGCGAGATGTAGTTGCGCGTGCTATAGAAACAGAAATTCGCGAAGGTAGAGGTTATGGCGAGGGACTTGGAGCTTATGTTTTGTGCGATGTACGCCACTTAGGAAAAGAAAAAATTTTAAAAGATTTACCAAAAATTCGTCACACTGCAATGCTTTTTGAAAATATTGATTTAGTGGATACTCCTGTACCTATCCGTCCAACGGCACATTATTCTATGGGTGGAATTGAAGTGGCTAAATTTGAAGATATGAGTACTAAAATTGCTGGAATTTATGTAGGTGGAGAAGCTTCTTGTATTTCTATACATGGAGCCAATAGACTAGGGGGAAATTCTTTAGCCGATGCAGTTGTAACTGGGCATTTAGCAGGCATTGGTGCGACAAATTATGCCAAAGATGCAAGTTTTGGAAAAGGGGCAAAAACTCATGAACTTGCTCAAAAATGGCAGGCTAGATTTAAAGAAATTACAAATAATGGCGGAAATGGTCAAGAAATGTATGAATTGCGAGAAGAGCTAGGAAGTCAAAATTGGGATAATATGGGGATTTTTAGAACTCAAGAAAAACTCGATCTTCTAGCAAAAAATTTAGAAGATATACAAGCAAGATATGAAAAAATTCGTATTCCAAATCCTAATGAAGTGATGAATACTGCTTTTACAGATTATGTAGAGCTTGGTAATTTGATTTTACTTTCTCGCTGTGCTTGTTTAGCAGCTAGAAATAGACTTGAAAGTCGTGGGGCTCATACTAGAGAAGATTATCCAAAGCGAGATGATAAAAATTTCTTAAAACATAGCATTGTAAATTTAGAAAATGATGAATTAAAACTTAGTTATAAAGATGTCGTGGTAACTGAGTTTTCACTTGATGGAAGGAGAGTACAATGAAAATCATCATAGATCGTTTTAATGGCAAGGAAAAATATGAACAAAGTTATGATATTGATGATAAGGATATACAAGGAAAAACTCTGCTCTCTCTTTTGCTTTTTATTAAAAAAACAAAAGATATTACTTTAAATTTTACCGCCTCTTGTCAATCTGCGATTTGTGGGGCTTGTGCAGTTCGTGTGAATGGGCATTCTTATCTTGCTTGTGATACTAAAATGCAAGATTTGTTAAAAGAATATGATAATCCTTCAAGTATACGCATTTCTCCGCTTGGAAATTTTAGAGTAATTTCTGATTTAATTGTGGATTGGGAGCCTTCTATAGAAAATTTAAGAAAAATTCGTCCTGCCATGGTGGCAAAAAATGAATTTTCAGCGGAAAAGGGCTGTAAACAAAGTCAAGAAGAATTTGATCGTATTAGCAAGCAATGGGATTGTATTTTATGTGGTAGCTGTGCTTCAGAGTGTAATAAATTAGAAGCAGATAGTAGCGATTATATGCAACCTTTTGTTTTTACTCATGCTTGGCGTGCAGCGGCAGACTCTCGAGGTAAGGATCCTATGTTGCATGTAAAACCCAGCGTAATGAATGGACTTTGGCTTTGTGTTCATTGTCAAGAGTGCGCTGATCGTTGTCCAAAGGGTATAAGTTCAGTAAGTGATATAGCAAATTTAAGAGTGATGGCGATTAAAAAAGGTTTAAATGAAGGCTTAGGGCCTGATCATGCTGAAGCTTTTTATAAAGATTTAGTTGAAGGTTCAGGACGCTTGAATGAAATTTATCTTGCTTTGCGTTCTGAGGGTGTTATAGGTTCTATGGGTAAAACAGATATAGCTTTTAAACTTATGCGTGCAGGAAAAATGAATCCTATGCATGTTTTTGGCGAGGATGAAATAGAAGGACATAAAGATTTGGTTAAAATGATAAAGGCGGCACAAGAAGCTGCTGTTAAGGAGTAAAATATGCAAAAAGAATACGCTTTTTTTCCAGGTTGTGTTTTATCTCAAGCTGCAAAAGAATCTAAAATTTCACTTGAAGCTATTGCACCTATTTTGGGTTGGAAGTTGAATGAAATTAAGGGGTGGAGTTGTTGTGGGGCTTCTCAAGCGCAGTGTGTTGATCCTATTGCGACTTTGGTAGCTAATGCAAGAAATATTGCTTTAGCAGAAGAGATGAAAATGCCAATGCTTACAACTTGTAGTACTTGTATGCTAACTTTAACTAAAGCAAAAAATACTCTTGATAAGGGTGCAAAAGAACGCATCAATACTTTTTTAGCACAAGGTGGAATGAAATATCAAGGTTCAACGCCTATTACAAGTCTTTTGTGGGAGCTTTATGAGGATTTGGATAATTTAAAAAGCAAGGTGAAAAAGCCGCTTTCAAATTTAAAAGTAGCTTTATTTTATGGTTGCCATAGTTTAAGACCTGAAGATGCTTTCGGTAAAAAAGAAAGTTCAACCAATCCAAAAAGTTTTGAAAGTGTAGTAGAAGTTTTAGGGGCTAAAATAGTTCCTTTTGAAAAACGCCTTGATTGTTGTGGTTTTCATGCTTCTTATCCTGCAGAAAAATCTGTGAAAAAAATGTCTAGTCAAATTGTCAATAATGCAAGTGAAAATCAAGCTGATTGTGTTGTAACACCTTGTCCACTTTGTCAAATGCAGCTTGATATCTATCAAGAAAGATTTCAAGATTATACTAGTTCTAAAGCAAGATTGCCGATGATTCATTTATCACAATTAGTAGGACTTGCATTAGGACTTTCTAAAGAAATGGTTGGTTTAGATTATAATATTATTGATGCAAGTAAAATTGCATAAAAACATGGGCAAAAAGCCCATGTTTAAAGATTTAATTCCATTCTTAAAGAATGCTCCCAAAAAGCCACTTCCAAGCGTGTTGCAGTATGAAAAATTTCGCTGAGTTTTTGGAATTTTTGTGCACTAACACTTGAAGTATAAGAATTAACAAAATCTTCAAATTCTTTAGCTTCATTTTGAAAATTTTCACTTCCATAGGTCAAAATCCATTCCTTGTAAGGATGATCTTTTAAATTTTCATTTTTTAAACGATTTATAATTTCAGCACCTATTTTTGCATAGCCTATAGCGCAAGCACTAAGAGCAACTAACATATCTAAAAAATCTCCATTTTCACCTACGCTTAACATATAACGCGAATAGGCTATATTGACTAAACTTTCATCTTTTATATTGAGTTCATCTGCATTAATGCCAAGAGATAAAATTGCACGATGAAGCTCCATTTCTCCTTCAACTATATAATTTTGAAATTTCATAGCAAAACGAAGTTCTTTTGCGGTATTTGAGTTAAGTGCTAATCTTGCATAACATTTTGCGTAATTAAGCAAATAAATATAATCTTGCTTGAGATAAAAAAGAAAATTTTCTTGCTTTAGGCTTTTATCTTCCAATTTTTTAACAAAATCATGATGTAGATAAGCATTCCAAATTTTTTGATTTTCTTTGATTAAATTAGAGAAAAGCATCATTTTTCCTTTATGTTTTAATATTTTATTTTCAAGTATAATGAAAAACTATAAATATTTTAAGCTTTTTATAGTAAAATACGCTTTATTTTAATTTTTTGAAGGAGAGCAAATGGCAACATTTGATGATGTAAAAGCAGTAGTAGTAGAGCAATTAAGTATTGATGCAGATGCAGTTAAAATGGAATCAAAAATTATTGAAGATTTAGGTGCTGATTCTTTAGATGTTGTAGAGCTTATTATGGCTTTAGAAGAAAAATTTGAAGTAGAAATTCCAGATAGTGATGCTGAAAAATTAATTAAAATTGAAGATGTTGTAAATTATATTGACAATCTAAAAAAATAATTTTTTTCTTGCAAGGAGCTTATTCTTGAAAAGAGTTGTAGTTACAGGTATTGGCATGATCAATGCCCTTGGTTTAGATAAAGAAAGTTCATTTAAAGCAATTTGCAATGGAGAAAGCGGAGTAAATAAAATTACTCTTTTTGATGCCACAGACTTTCCTGTTCAAATTGCAGCTGAAGTTAAAAATTTTGATCCATTAGAGGTTGTTGATGGCAAAGAAGTAAAAAAAATTGACCGTTTCATACAACTTGGAATTAAAGCAGCAAGAGAAGCAATGCAGGATGCTGGATTTAGCGAAGAATTAGACAAAGAAGAATTTGGCATTGTTTCGGCTGCTGGTATCGGAGGTTTGCCTAACATAGAAAAAAATTCCATTATTTGTTCCGAGCGAGGTCCGCGTAAAATTTCCCCTTTTTTCATACCTTCAGCACTTGTAAATATGTTAGGAGGTTTGATTTCTATAGAGCATGGACTTAAAGGGCCAAATATTTCTTGTGTTACAGCTTGTGCAGCAGGAACTCATGCTATAGGAGAAGCTTATAAAAGTATAGCTTTGGGAAATGCTAAAAAGATGTTAGTCATAGGTGCAGAAGCTGCGATTTGTCCTGTGGGTATAGGTGGTTTTGCTTCAATGAAAGCTTTATCAACTAGAAATGAAGATCCACAGCATGCTTCAAGACCATTTGACAAAGAAAGAGATGGTTTTGTCATGGGAGAAGGTGCTGGAGCTTTAGTTTTTGAGGAATATGAAGAGGCTAAAAAACGCGGTGCTACAATTTATGCTGAATTAATTGGATTTGGAGAAAGTGCAGATGCACATCATATTACTTCACCAACTTTAGATGGGCCTTTAAGAGCTATGAAAAAAGCTTTAAATATGGCAGGGAATCCAAAGGTAGATTATATCAATGCACATGGAACTTCAACCCCTGTAAATGACAAAAATGAAACAGCAGCAATTAAAGAGCTTTTTGGCAATAATATCCCGCTTATAAGTTCCACCAAAGGACAAACAGGTCATTGCTTGGGTGCCGCAGGTGCAATTGAAGCAGTTATTAGTGTTATGGCCTTAAGAGATGGGGTAGTTCCACCTACAATCAATCAGCTCGTAAAAGATGATGAATGTGATCTTGATTATGTTCCAAATATATCAAGAAAAGTAGATTTAAAAGTGGTGATGAGTAATTCTTTTGGTTTTGGTGGCACAAATGGCTGTGTTGTATTTAAAAAAGTAGATTAATATGGCTTCTTATTTAGATTTTGAAAAAAATATTCAGCAAATTGATGAGGATATTATCAATGCTCAGATTAAAGGAGATACTGAAGCTGTATCGATTTTAAAGAAAAATCTTGAAAAAGAAATTTCTAAAACTTATAAGAATTTAAGTGATTTTCAACGTTTGCAATTAGCGCGTCATCCAGATCGCCCTTATGCTCTTGACTATATTGAACTTATTTTAAATGACGCTCACGAAATACATGGTGATCGTGCCTTTAGAGATGATCCTGCTATTGTTTGTTTTATGGGTTATTTAGGAGAGAAAAAAATAATTGTAATTGGTGAGCAAAAAGGACGTGGAACAAAAGATAAAATCGCTAGAAATTTTGGGATGCCACATCCTGAAGGATATCGTAAAGCCTTAAGAGTAGCAAGACTTGCAGAGAAATTTCAAATTCCTATTTTATTTTTGATAGATACTCCAGGTGCTTATCCTGGAATAGGTGCTGAAGAAAGAGGGCAAAGTGAAGCTATCGCTAGAAATTTATATGAATTAAGTGATTTGAAAATACCGACCATTGCTATAGTTATCGGAGAAGGCGGTAGTGGCGGGGCGTTAGCTATAGGGGTTGCAGATAGACTTGCAATGATGAAAAATTCTGTTTTTTCAGTAATTTCTCCTGAAGGTTGTGCTGCAATACTTTGGAATGATCCTGCAAAAAGTGAAGCTGCAACCAAGGCTATGAAGGTAACGGCTGATGATTTAAAATCTCAAGGTTTAATTGATGATGTTATAGATGAGCCTACAAATGGTGCACATCGCAATAAAGAAGCTGCAGCAGTAGCTATTGCTGATTATGTAAAAAAATCTCTAAATGAACTTGAAAATATTGACGTACGAGAACTTTCTGCAAATCGTATGCAGAAAATTTTAAAGCTTGGAGCCTATCAAGAGGCTTAGGCTTTTACTTCGCTTTTTTAAATAATTTTATTATTTATAATTGTTATCAAAATTAAGTTAATTAAAAGTATTCTTTTTTTATACTTCAAAAATGATTTTAAATATCAAAATAATTATTTTTAAAGGAATTAATTTGACTCAAATTAAAAATATGAAATTTAAAAAAAGTTTACTGTGTTTTTTAATTTTATCTGGAGCTTTGTTAAAAGCAGAAGAAAAATATCAACTTAATGATGTTGTGGTTAGTGCTAGTGGTTTTGAACAAGATTTGGTTGATGCGCCTGCTAGTATTTCTATCATTACAAAAGAAGAGCTTGAAAAAAAGCCAATTAAGGATATAGGGGAGGCTATAGGAGATATTCCAGGTGTAGATGTGACTATGAATAAAACAGGCACTTATGATTTTAGCATACGAGGTTTTGGTAGTTCTTATACTCTAGTTTTAATTGATGGAAAACGTCAAAGTGTTGCAAATGGATTTTATGATAATGGCTTTAGTGGCAGTGAGTCAGGTTATCTTCCACCTTTATCTATGATAGAGCGTATTGAGGTTATACGTGGTCCAGCTTCTACGCTTTATGGCAGTGATGCTGTAGGCGGTGTGATAAATATTATCACTAAGAAAAATCCTGATAAGACTGAGGCGAATATAGAATTTAACACTCTTTTGCAACAGCACTCTAATCACTATGGCAATGCTGGGGGATTTAATGCTTATGTAGCAACTCCTTTGATTGAAGATACATTATCAATTTCTGCAAGGTTGAAGTATTATGATAAGGCAGCTTCTGATTTAAAATGGCCTACACCGGTTTGGAATAATAGTCAACAAAGACCTGATAATTATCAAATTGCTAGCCATAGTCCAGGTGCTTTTACTAGTTTAGGTTTTGGTTCTAGGCTTAATTGGACAGTAGATGATAAAAATAATATATATTTTGATATAGAACGATATATTAATGAAATTTCAGTGAATTCTACAAGTAGTAGGGCTATTAAAAGTGAAAGACAACTTTTTAAGGATAATATTGTTTTAAATCATGATGGTAACTATGATTTTGGTTCAACTAACTCATATTTACAATATGGTAGCACTAAGGATAAGGAGCTGCATAGCCAAATTTGGGTAGGAGAAGGTAAGGTTGTTTTACCTTGGAATTTAGGTCAATACGGTAATTTAGTAAATACCTTTGGTGCAAGGATTGATTATGAGATGTTAAAAAATGATCAAGCAAGCGCAGGTAGTCAAATAAGAGGTAAAAATCTTGATCAAACCACGGTTGCGCTTTATGGGGAAAATGAGTATTTTATAACAGATGATTTGATTTTTACTACAGGTTTGCGTTATATTTATAGCGATTTGTTTGATTCTGAATTTACGCCTAGGGTTTATTTGGTTTATCACTTAAATGATAATATAGCCTTTAAAGGAGGTGTTTCAAAAGGCTATAAAACTCCTGCTGCTAAGGAGTTGACAAATGGATATTATAATTATAGCAATGACAATGCTTATTTTGGAAACCCTGACTTAAAACCAGAAGAAAGTATAAATTATGAATTGGGTGTTGATTTTAGGATATTTGATTTTGCACATTATTCTATCACAGGATTTATTACTGATTTTACAAATCAAATCAGTAGTGAAGATTTAACAGGTATGCAAAATGGTATTAATTGTAGCAATGGCACTGTTTGTACGCGTCCTATTAATCTTGGAAAAACACAGACTAAAGGTATAGAATTTGCATTTAATACCAAAACTTACAATGGCTTTAGCCTAAATTCAAGTTATACTTTTATGGATAATCGCTACAAAGATGGTCAAAAAAATTGGTTTGGTGGTGATAGAATAGAGAATTTACCAAGGCATATAGCAATGTTAAAATTAAACTATGAGCGAGGTAAATTTAGCTCCTATATAAAAACACGAGCAAGACTTGATACTATAGCCAAAGCAAAAGGTGGCGGTAATGGTAGTTTGCCATGGCAAAAATATAAGCCTTTTTATATAGTAGATTTAGGGATAAATTATAAAATCAATAAGCAATCTAGCTTAAGTTTTGTAGTACAAAATCTTTTTGATAAAAATTTCTTTGATCCGCAAGTTACTAAATGGGCTGGAGCCAATCCTGCTGGATATGCAAATCGTTATCAAGACTATACAGAAGGAAGGAGTTTTTGGTTGAGTTATAAATATGATTTTTAATTTTTTAAGGCTTTAATTACCTTTATATTTTCAAAAAAGCAAAAATAAAGTACAATGTGAAAAATAAATAAAAGGTTTTATTATGGCGTTTAAAAATTTAAAAGAACTTTCTTTTGAAAAATCAAATTATATTAAGCCTAAGAGATTTGCTTATGAAAGTAATGGTAAGTTTTGTACTTGGGATTTTATAGAATCTAAAGATAGTGTTTCAGTGCTTTTGTATCATAAAGAATTAGAAAGTTTTATTTTTGTACGCCAATTTCGTATACCACTTTGGTATCATCAAATGCATGATAAAGATTATGTAAAAGATGATAATATGGGCTATACTATAGAGCTTTGTTCTGGGCTTGTGGATAAAAAATTATCTTTAGAGGAAATAGCAAAAGAAGAATGTATAGAAGAACTAGGATATGCTCCTAAAAATTTAGAAAAAATAGGAGATTTTTATACAGGGTTTGGTTCAGGTGTAAGCAAGCAAAGCTTTTATTTCGCAGAAGTTGATGAAAAAGATAAAATTTCTTCAGGAGGTGGAGTTGATGATGAAGAGATTGAAGCTGTTTATGTTAAGGTGCAGGATTTTGAAAAAAAATGTAAAAATATAATAAGAACGCCTTTGCTTGATTTTGCTTATATGTGGTTTTTAAAGGAGAAGTGGGAAAAATATTAAAGATTATTTAGGTTAAACCTTAAAAAGGTTCAACCTAGGATTTAATGATCTGATTCATCAAGCATTTCTTTAAATACATTGAAAAGATCAAGCGATGCATTTTCAGCAACTTCGCATTTATTAATTATGCTGTGTTGAGTAATATCTTTGCTAATATCTTCTGTATTTGCTATTGTTATAGCATTATTCATATTTTCATGAACTTTTTCATGTGGCTCGTTAATTTTTAAGAAGCTTTTATTTTGCCCAAATCTTTCTTTTCCTGTGCTAGCAAGCCATTTTCCTAAGCGACAAGATGTATGATCGGCTAATTGCTTTCCTGATTTGGAAAAAATTTCTTTATAACCATTTAATTTAAAAGCTATATGATCTAGTTTTGCTAAAGATACGAAAGCTTCTGAAGCGATACCAACTGCATTTGAATTAGTAGAATGCGCTTCATTTACTAAGTGGGTAAATTTTTCGGAAAAACTCATAATATGAGCATTAGAATCTATAGAAATTTTTTCAACTTGCTCACTTTGAGTATACATTTCATTTGCATTTTGCTTTAGAAGGTTGATATTCATTTCAACTTCTGTGGTTGCTTTTTGTGTTTTTTCAGCTAGTTTTCTTACTTCATCGGCAACAACAGCAAAACCACGCCCATGTTCACCTGCGCGTGCAGCTTCTATGGCAGCGTTAAGAGCTAAAAGATTGGTTTGATCGGAAACATCTTTAATTAGATTAATTACATTAGTAATTTCATCTACACTTCTATGCAATGTTCCTGCAACATCTCTTGTTTTATTGGCTGATTCTGTAATATTCCCTAAGGAAGCATTGATAGAATTAGCAATATGGTTAAGTTCATCCATTTCAGCAAGAGAAGTTTTAGAATAGCTAGAGATAACTTCTGCCTTATTTACATTTTCTAACATATCGCCTTGAACAATAGTAATATTTTTTAAAACCCCAGTTAATAAAACATTTAAAAGATCTGTTTTAAGTTTAGACTCTAAAGCCGCTTGTTCTAATGATGTAATTTTATTTTTTAATTCTAAATTTTCCGATTGAAATTTTTCAATTTTATGTGCAAGATTTTTATTTTCTTCTTCAAGTTTTTGAAGATCAGAATGGTTTATTTTACTTCCAAACATTGTTTTGCCTTATTTTTTATAATTTGCTAGATATTGGCTAAGTTCATCTTTTACATGAAGCTTTTCTTTTTTTAAAGTTGAAATTTCCATGCTGCTAAGAGAAGTTCTACCTTCTTCTGCATCTTTAATCATGTCATCAAGTTCATTATGACGATCAAATAGTTTATCAAAATGAGCATCTTTACCTTTTAGCTCTGACATTAATTCTCTATATTCATGTAGCATAAACTCTCCTTGTATTAGTGAAATTTAAAATTCATTTAACAAGGTATTTTACACTATTAAAAGATATTTTTGGCTTAAAAAATAATAAAATTAATAATAATTTTTAAATGTGTGTTATATAAGTGATTTATTAAAGTTTATTTTTAAATTGGAAATTTTAAAATTGAGGAATAAATCCTCAAAATTATTTAGAATTTTGTTTTTTTAGAGTTCTTAGAGTAGAAGCTGCGATTCTCATTTTTCTCGTGGTGCCATCTTCTAAAGTTACACGAACTGTTCTGAGATTAGGTAAAAAGCGTCTTTTTGTTTTATTGTTAGCATGGCTGACATTATTACCCACCATTGGACCCTTGCCTGTGATTTGACATACTCTTGCCATTTTCTTGTCCTTATGAAAATTTTTAAATGGAGATTTTATCAAAATTAAGCTTAAAATATTCCATAATTTATAGTTTTTTTAATATATAAGTCGATAAAATATTATTTATCACATTTATATATACTTTAAGGTTTTGATCATGTATGTAGCTCCAAGTTTATTGTCTGCAAATTTTTTGAAATTAGAAGAAGAAGTTAAAGCTATTGAAGCTGCAGGTGCAGATCTTTTACATATTGATGTAATGGATGGACACTTTGTTCCAAATTTGACTTTTGGACCTTGCGTGATCGAAAAAATTTCAACTATTAGTAAGTTGCCATTAGATGTGCATTTGATGGTTAAAGATGTAAGTAAATTTATAGATCTTTTTATCCCTTTGAAACCAAAATTCATTTCTTTTCATATGGAAAGCGAAGTTCATCCTATAAGACTTTGTGAATATATAAGAAGTCAAGGAATCCATCCTGCTATTGTTTTAAATCCGCACACTCCTATTGATTCTATTAAACACATGCTAGAATTTGTAGATATGGTACTTTTAATGAGTGTTAATCCTGGATTTGGTGGACAAAAATTTTTACCTTTGGTACATGAAAAAATCAAAGAATTGCGCCAAATGATTGATAAAAAAAATGCTAAAGTTTTTATAGAGGTTGATGGTGGTGTTAATGGTTTAAATGCTAGCGATTTAGAGGAATCCGGAGCTGATATTTTGGTGGCTGGAAGTTATATTTTTTCTTCTAATGATTATAAAACTGCAATTTCATCTTTAAAGCTTGAATTTTGAGTTCACAGCAAATTGATCAGATTATTTCTATATTAAATAAGCAAAGCAAGCCTTATGATTGGGTGATGCAAGAGTTTGCCAAAGTTGAAGAATTAAAAAATTTTGATTTAGATTTGGAAACTTTTGAGCTTTTGGGTTTGGGCTTAACTTTGAATAAAGATAATATTTTTACCCTTAAAACACGCACAACAAAAATTAAAGATGAAATTTTTTGTATAGTAGATATAGAAAGTACTGGCGGCGTAAGTAAGGGGGAAATTTTAGAAATTGGAGCAGTAAAAATTCAAAATTCTAAAGAAATTGGACGCTTTCAAAGTTTTGTTAAAGTAAAAGAAATTCCAGAAAATATAACCGAACTTACGGGTATTACTTATGAGATGGTGGAAAATGCTCCAAGTTTAGCAAAGGTTTTAAGTGATTTTAGGCTTTTTTTAAAAGACAGTATTTTTGTAGCGCATAATGTGCGTTTTGATTATAGTTTTATTTCTAAGGCTTTAAATGAGTGTGGTTTTGGCATTTTGCTTAATCGTCGTATTTGCACTATAGAATTTGCACAATGTTGTATAGAAAGTCCAAAATATAAACTAGAGGTTTTGAAAGAATTTCTGGGCGTGGAAAATACGCATCATAGGGCTTTAGATGATGCTTTGGCAGCTGCTGAAATTTTTAAATATTGCCTTGGAAAACTTCCTTATCATATAAAAACTACAGAAGAACTTATAAATTTTACAAAAACTGCACGCATAAAGCAAAAATAAATATTTAAAGTGTATAATTAAAACATAAATGACGGGAGCTTGTGTAACAGGCTGAGAGTAAGCTAAAAGCTTAGACCGAACCGGATCTGGATAATGCCAGCGTCGGGAAGATTTATAAATTTCAATACTTTAAAAATTTATACTCACCCTTCATTTATCCAAATTTTTTAAAGGATAAATTTATGAAAACTCAAATGAATTATGCCAAAGAAGGTGTTTTTACTAAAGAAATGCAGATTGTTGCACAAAAAGAAAATTTAAGTAAAGATTTTTTGCTTGAAAATATTGCTTGCGGTAAAATTATTATCCCTGCAAATATTAATCATAAAAGTCTTGATCCAAATGGTATAGGTTTTGGACTGCGTACTAAGGTTAATGTAAATTTAGGAGTTTCAAATGATTGCGTTGATTATAGCGAGGAAATGAAAAAAGTAGAGCTCGCTCATAAATTTGACATAGAAGCGATTATGGACTTAAGCAATTATGGCAAAACAAGTCGTTTTAGAGACGAGCTTGTTAATGTTTCAAAAGCTATGATAGGAACAGTTCCTGTATATGATGCGGTAGGATTTTTAGAAAAAGATTTAAAACAAATTGGTGCTAAAGACTTTTTAGATGTTGTATATCATCATGCTAAAAGTGGGGTTGATTTTATGACAATTCATGCAGGTATTAATTCTCGCGCAGCGCATATTTTTAAACAAAGTAAAAGACTTACAAATATAGTTTCAAGAGGAGGCTCTGTGCTTTATGCTTGGATGATGATGAAAGATGCTGAAAATCCTTTTTTTGAGTATTATGATGATTTGCTTGACATTTGTTTAAAATACGATGTAACTTTATCTTTGGGCGATGCTTTGCGTCCTGGCTCTACTCACGATGCAAGTGATGGGGCGCAAATTTCAGAGCTTATAGAATTATCGCTTCTTACCCAAAGGGCTTGGGATGTTGGGGTTCAAGTAATGATAGAAGGTCCAGGGCATATGGCTATTAATGAAATAGAGGTAAATATGCAATTAGAAAAGCGTTTATGCAAAGGAGCGCCTTTTTATGTCTTAGGACCTTTGGTAACAGATATTGGTGCAGGGTATGATCATATTAGTGGTGCTATTGGAGGAGCTGTGGCTGCAGCTAGCGGTGCTGATATGCTGTGTTATGTAACACCTGCTGAACACTTAAGACTTCCAAATTTAGAAGATGTTAGAGAGGGTATAGTTGCGACTAAAATTGCAGCTCATGCGGGAGATATAGCTAAACTTCCAAAAGAAAGAGCAAGAGATGATGAGATGAGTAAGGCTAGACAAGAGATAGATTGGGAGAAAATGTTTAAACTTGCTATTGATGGAGAAAAGGCTAAAAAAATGTTTAATGAGCGTCGCCCTGATGATTTAAACTCATGTTCCATGTGTGGAAAAATGTGTGCAATGAATACTATGAATCAAATTTTAAAAGGCGAAGATGTGAGTTTAGCTTGAATAAACTTTGAGAGTAAGATCTATAGAGATACCTTGCTCTCCTGCTTTAAGATTAAGTGGATAATCAAGCTTGATTAAATTATTATAGTTTTTTAGAGCATCAATAAAATCATAAAGTCTTCTAGGATTGTTCATTGTCGCTTTAATGGCTAAGCGGTTTTTTAGATATTTTTCTTGTTTTTTGGGCTTAGTTTCTTGAATTTTTACATTTTGAAAATATTTTTGTAAAAAAATATCAAAATTTCCTATATTAAAATTTTGCTCAAATTGCTCTAAACTTTTGTTGTTTTCGCTTCTTAGAGTTGATATTTTATCTTCACTAAAGTCAAATTTTGATTTAGCGGCTTTTAAGATAGCAAGTTGTGAGTTTTCTCTAAGATTTGCTTGTTTGTAGTTTTTTAATGTCGGTAAAAGTAAAAATAAGATCAAGGCTGTGCAAACGCTTATAAAACTTAACGCGCAAATGATAAGCTTTAATAAATCAATTTCTTCTAGACTTTTATCTTTCATCTGCAACTCCTGGAATTTGTTTACTAATACTAACAAAACGATACCACCCATTATCTAAGCGATAATAGGTTGTATAGCTTTGATCAAAGATGCTTTTTAAAGGGGTTTCTAAAAGTAGAGTAAACATTTCTCTTGTAGGAGTGACTCCGATAAGTTTTAAGGAATATTCGTCTTGTTCAACACTTTCAAGAGTAATATTATCAGTTTTTACAATAATATCAAATAGATTTCTTAAGCTTTCTTTAACAATTTGATTTTGAGTGTTAAAATTTTTCGCTATTTGGCTTTGATCAAATAAAATTTCATAAAGCATTTCATTTTGCTTAGTTTGATTTTGAAGCACTATAACTTGTTGTTTTTCATCATCGATAGAGCTATTGATTAATGCAATTTTTATTGTATATGTAAAATATACTAGCAAGATAAATAATATACTAAAACCAAAAAGTCCTAGCCAAATTTTATCAAAGAGTGTGAAAATAGGTTTTTTTCTTGGCTGTATGAAGCTATAAGTCATTTAAGCTCCTTTTGCATCAATTCTATCATAAGATCTAAGGTGTTGATTTGTTTCGTTTTTATCTCTAAAAAAGTTTCACTTTCTAAAAAATCAATAGCACTTATGTTAATATCTGATTCGCTATATAATAAAATACCATTGATAAATACCCCAGCATATTTATCATCATTGTAAAATTTTTCAATGCTCGTAATAATATAACGGCAAAGTTCCATATCATTGCTAAATTGATTTAATTCATCAAGATTAAAATTATCATTATTATCCAAAGTTTCAAGATTATTTTCTTGATCAAGTAGATCAAATTTATTATTTAAGGCTTCATTGAAGTTATCTAAGGTAACTTCAGTATCATCGTTGTTGTTTTCAATTTCTTGATTATCTTCTGATGGAAGTTCAAGCTCTAAACCTAATTCTTGCTCAAATATTTTAAAATCACCGTATAAAATAGTATTGCCTTTAGCAACAATAATTGCCAAAAGATGTCCTTGTTTAAATCCATAAAGTAAAATTTGATCATCAGGCTGTTTTTCTTTTTGTATATTGTAGTAAAGAAGGGCAAAAGGGGAATATAAAAAATCTAAACCTCTATATTCTTCAAAAAGCTCGCTATAATATTCCACATGTTCGGTAGCCGTATAAACAAGGGCATTATTAAATAAAATATGCTGTAAGCTGATTTTTCCTATATTAAAGTGCTCACAATCTTGAATATTTGTACTAGGTATTAATCCTTGTTCTTTGGCGTCTAAAAATAAAGCAGTGTGGTAAAATAAGAAATGCTTGCTTAAATTTTTTATGTATTCTAATAAATTTTCACTTTTATCAAAAGTTTTTTCATTGCTACTGATTAGTTTATTTCCTCTGTAAATAGAAGCTTTTACAATATTTTTTTTATCTTCTAAAATAATACTAATAAAAAGTTGTGGAAATATTTTTTTAAGTAAAAATAACATTTCATTCCTTAAATTGATCAGCTAAGTTAATTTTATCAAATTGTTCCATTAGAAATTCTTTAGCTTTTTCTTTATCTAAAGATAAAATATCCAAAGGTTCACTTAGACTATAAGTAATCTTACTAAAAGGTTTTGGCAAGATCATCTTATCCCAACTTTTAAATTCCCAAAAACGATTTGCTTCATAGTTTAAAATTCTTATCTTTAGTTCTTTTTTTTGAGCCAAAATGATAGAACCATCTGAAATACTATGATAAGGCCCACGTGGACCATCAGGCGTGATAACTATATCGTCATTTTGTTCTAAAACTTTAAATGCAGCTCTAAGTGCACTGCTAGCACCCCTTGAAGTGCTTCCTCTTACAGTATCAAGACCGAAAAGCTTGATGATTTTTGCAATTTGTTCTCCATCTTTATGGTGGGAGATCATGACATAGGCTTTTTTATTTTTTTGTCTATAATGTCTAAACGCAAAAGGCATGAGTGCTAATTTTCCATGCCAAAAAAGTATCACACTAGCTTTACGGTCAACTTTTTCACCTTTATAGTGCTTTTTACAGCTTAAAAAAATAAGCCATTGCAAGATGAAAATTATATATGTTAAGCAATGGATTTTAAACGATTTCCCCATATAAAACCATACGCTTTGCATTAGTGATTTTTACTTCTTTAAATTGCCCTAAAAGTTCTTCGCTACCTTCAACTTGAACTAAAAAATTATTATCTGTTCTTCCAGCAATGCTATTGCCTGCTCTTAATTCTTCAAATAAAACTTTAAAAGTTTTATTTTCTTGTTTTTTTACAATTTCATCTAAAATTTCACTATGACGATTTTGTAAGGTGCTAAGTCTTCTTGAAGCTGTTTCTTCATCGATTTGATTAGGCATGGTTGCGGCTTTTGTTAAAGGGCGTTTGGAGTATTTAAAAGAAAAAATTTGTTCAAAACGCACTTTTTCCAAAACATCCATAGTTTCTTCAAAATCTTTTTCACTTTCCCCTGGAAAAGCTACAATAATGTCTGTAGAAATGCTAACATTTGGACAAAGTTCTCTAAGTTTTAAAGCTCTATTTAAATACCATTCTTTAGTATAGCCACGTTTCATGGCTTTTAAAATTTCACTTGAACCGCTTTGTAAAGGCATATGCATGGATTTGCAAACTTTTGGATTATTGGCAAAAACTTCTAAAAATTTATCATCCATGTGCAAAGGATGTGGACTTGTAAAGCGAATGCGTTCCAAACCTTCTATAGTGCTAAGTTCTTCTAAAAGATCTGAAAAGTCCATTTTTTTATGTTCGTTTCTAAATCTTTTGCCGTAGTTATTGACATTTTGTCCTAGCAAGAAAATCTCTTTAGCGCCTTTTTCAACGGCTTTTTGAGCTTCTTTGTAGATGATGTTAAAAGGTATGGAAATTTCATCTCCTCTAGTATGTGGCACTATACAATAAGTGCAGTGTTTATCACAACCTATGGAGATATTAATATAGGATTTATAAATACTATTTCTAAAATCTGCAAAAGCAAATTCACTTTCATCATAGTCTATGTCCACCCCCATAAATTTTGGAGTTTTTATAGCTTGAGTGATTTTGGAAATATTTCTTGCCCCTAGAACAAAATCCACATAAGGAGCACGTTTGAAAATTTCATTTCCCAAATGTGATGCAGTGCATCCACAAACTCCTATTTTAGCACCTTCTTTTTTAACTTTTTCAAAGCCACCCACTTCTGAGAAAAGTTTATGCACAGGTTTTTCACGCACTGAACAGGTATTGATAAGAATAAGATCTGCTTCTTTGATATCTTCTGTTAGTGCGTAATTTTCTTTTTGTGTTAATTCTGCGATCATATGCTCAGAATCTCTGACATTCATCGCACAACCTAAAGTTTGGATAAAAAGTTTTTTAGCACTCAAAGAATATGTACCTCATACATAAAATCATTATCATCAAGTCCGTATTTTACGGTTCTATGATAAATGCTTACTCCTTTTTTTTCAAAATGATTTACAAGGGCAATGAGTTGTTTGTGTGTATTATCTTTATCAAAATAAAAAAACTTTTGTCCTTCTTTTTCTATAGCCTCTTCGATTTTTTCTAGGCTAATATTTTTAGGTTTTTCATTAATCAAAGTTCTTGCCAATTTTAATTCCATAGCTAAATCCTTAAGAATTTTCATTTTAATCTATAATTTTAGCAAATTTTACTTTTAATTAAACTTATTAAGGATATAATTTTTATCTACATTTTTAAATTTCCCACAAAAAAGGTTTTATAAAATATGGAAAAGATAGCAGATATTATCGAATCTATTGCTAATGAAAAAAATTTAAACTTAGAGAATGTAAGAGAAAAGGTAGCTACCGCTTTAATCAATACTGCAAAAAGAATTTATGGACAAGAATATGAGTTTTTTGTGGATCCTAAAAATTTAAATCTTTATCAAAAAATTACCATAGTAGCAGATAATGACGAGAGATTGCAAAATAAAAGTGAGAGTTTTATCGCGTTAAGTAAGGCAAAATCAGAAGCTCCAGATGTTGAAATAGGAGATGAATTAACCTATGAATGTTCTTTGGAAAATTTAGGAAGAACTGCGGTAAATACCTTGCATAAAGAACTTGAATATCATATACAAAAATTATTAGAACAAACTATTTTTGAAAAATATAAAAACAAAGTAGGGCAAATGGTTTTTGGTACAGTTGTTAGAGTGGATAATGAAGAAAATACTTTTATTGAAATAGATGAATTAAGAGCTTTTTTACCGAGAAAAAATCGCATTAAAGGGGAAAAGTTTAAAATAGGTGATGTGGCAAAAGCTGTGATACGCCGTGTTTATACAGATAAGGGTATTAAAATCGAGCTTAGTCGTACAAGTCCTAAATTTTTAGAATGTTTACTTGAAGCTGAGGTTCCAGAAATCAAAGATGGTTATGTCAATATTATAGGATGTGCTAGAATTCCAGGTGAAAGAGCAAAAATCATTCTTCAGGCCAATGGAGCAAATATCGATCCTGTAGGTGCTACAGTAGGTGTTAAAGGTGTAAGAATTAATGCAGTAAGCAAAGAGCTTCATAATGAAAATATTGATTGTATAGAATTTACAAATGAGAGTGAAATTTTAATTTCTCGTGCCTTGGCTCCTGCTATTGTAAATTCTGTAAAAATTGAAGATAAAAAAGCTATTGTAAGTTTAAATAGCGAACAAAAAAGC
The DNA here is from genome assembly GCF_008000505.1 of Campylobacter sp. 2014D-0259. Lineage (NCBI taxonomy): Bacteria > Pseudomonadati > Campylobacterota > Epsilonproteobacteria > Campylobacterales > Campylobacteraceae > Campylobacter > Campylobacter sp. 2014D-0259. The sequence goes on along the minus strand of NZ_VOAQ01000002.1, from coordinate 31,115 downwards.
AAAGCTATAGGAAAAAATGGTATTAATATTCGCCTTGCTTCTATGTTAAGTGGTTATGAAATAGAGCTCAATGAATTAAGCTCATCGCAGCTAAATAATGCCATCAGTAATGAAGAAGCAATGAAAAATCTTCAAGATTTATTTAAAATTTAAAATATTTGTGAATTTTCACAAATATTTTTTATAAAACCACTTCCAATAAAATGCCGCAAAGATAAAAATCATACCCAATAAGCCTGTAATCAGTTCTAAACTCAGGTCTATTTCAAACAAAAAGCCCATAAGCATTGAAATAATAGCACTAAAACTAAGATAAATCATATCTGTATAAGCGATCACCCTACCATGATATTCTTTGTCGGCATTTTTTTGTATCATAGTGTAGGTATAAGCCCAAAGCGCTGAGGTAAAAAAACCTGCACCAATTAATCCTAAAAAAGAAATATAAAAATTAAATTGAGTTAAAGCCCAAAGTATAATACCAAAACCTTGACCAAGATACATGTAAAATAAATTTTTATCATTGATAAATTTGCTTAAAACCATAGGTCCTATAGCCAAAGAACAAGCACGTACCGCATTTAAAAACCCTATTACTAAAGCAGCAGATAAAACTTCTTTATATTGATGTTGCGCTAAAAGCGTAACTAAGGTTTCATAAGCAGTTAAACCTATAAAAGCGTGAAGCAAGATAAGATGAAAAATTATTTTATTATTTAAAACATAGAAAAATCCTTCTTTTATCATGATAAAAAAGCGACTTTGTGTTTTTTGATGAAAATCAGGAATGCTTAATCTTACTAAAAAAGAAATGCCTATGAGTATAAGCATGCAGTCAAATAAAAAAGCGGTTTTAACTCCTAGAAAATAAATAAAAATTCCCGCACTTGCCATACCTGCTGTATAAGAAATCGCCCAAATGACACTGTGCATTTCATTAGCGAGTTTAAGTTCTTGAGGGGTTAAAATTTTCGCCAATAAACTCATTTCAGCTTGAAAATAAATCGAAGCAACACAAAGTCTTATGAAAATTAAAATAAATAAAAGCCAAAGCATACTAAGACTTGTGACAAAAATAAGACAAAAAATAGAAATTAATTCTATACTAATCATATTGAGTAAAAGTTTTTTAGGTTTATTTTTCTCTACTATGACGCCATTAATAGGAGCAAGCAAAACTCCAGGTAAAAAAGCAAGCATAGCACTTGTAGCTGTTGCCCAAGTAGGAGCATTAAGCTCAACCAAAAGGGTAAAAACTCCTGTTTGAGAAAACCATGCTCCAAAATATACTATAAACTGAACCGAAGCTAATATTCTGATATTTTTATTATTTTTTAATAGTTCAATGTAATTCATAAGCGAAACTATAGCATAATTTATATTTTAAATGCTATAATTATTTTAATTTATGCAAAAAACAAGGAAAAATTTTGAAAAGACTGGATAAAAAAGAAGCTTTAGATTTATTACATCATGCAAGTTTAACAGAGCTTGGAGAAATGGCTTATAGAAGAAAATTAGAACTTCATCCTGAAAAAATCACTACTTTTGTTGTAGATAGAAATATTAACTATACTAATGTTTGTTGTATTGATTGTTCTTTTTGTGCTTTTTATCGTCATCATAAAGAAGATGATGCTTATATTTTAAGTTTTGAAGAAATAGATAAAAAGATAGAGGAGCTTGAAGCTATTGGGGGTACACAAATTCTTTTTCAAGGCGGGGTGCATCCAAAATTAAAAATAGAATGGTATGAAGAATTAGTTTCTTGGATAAAAGAACATTATCCAAATATCACTGTACATGGTTTTTCAGCGGTTGAAATCGCTTATATTGCAAAAGCATCTAAAATTTCAATTACTGAAGTGCTTCAAAGATTACAAGCTAAGGGTTTATTTTCTATACCAGGAGCAGGTGCTGAGGTGCTAAGCGATAGGGTGCGTGATATCATTGCACCCAATAAATGTGATACAGCTACTTGGTTAGAAGTACATCGCCAAGCTCATAAAATCGGTATGAAAAGTACAGCTACTATGATGTTTGGAACGGTTGAAAATGATGAAGAAATCATCGATCATTTTGAACATTTAAGAAAATTACAAGATGAAACAGGTGGTTTTAGAGCTTTTATTTTATGGAGTTTTCAAAGTGATAATACTGCTTTAATCCAAAAACATCCAGAGATTATGAAACAAAGTTCTAACAAGTATTTAAGACTTTTAGCTTTAGCAAGACTTTATTTAGATAATTTTAAAAATTTACAAAGTTCTTGGGTAACTCAAGGCTCGCTTATAGGTCAACTTGCTTTAAAATTTGGGGCTAATGATTTAGGCTCAACCATGATGGAAGAAAATGTAGTAAGTGCTGCAGGAGCAAGTTATAGAATGAATCAAGATGAGATGATAAGGCTGATTAGAAGTTTAGGCGAAAATCCAGCTAAACGCAATACCGCTTATGAAATTTTAGAAAGGTTTTAATGCAGTATTTAGAGAGTAGGGGTGTTAAAATCCCTTTTATTTTTGAAAAAAATTCTGATTTTCCTATTGTTGTTTTAAAGCTTGTTTTTAGAAATTGCGCTAGAAGTTATGATGAAATAGCAGGTTTGGCTAAAATGTTTTCACGCATTTTAAATGAAGGCGTGGATGATAAATTTTTTAAGGATTTAGAATTTAGAGCGATAAATTTAGAGGCAAGTAGTGGTTTTGAAAGTTTGGAAATCAATCTTTCTTGCTTGAAAGAAAATTTTGATTTTGCTTTAAAGAGTTTAGAAAAATTGCTTTTAAAACCAAGAATAGAAGAAAAAACTTTGCAAAAATTAAAAATCAATGCCTTAGGTGAGCTCGCGAGTAAAAATAGTAATTTTGATTATTTAGCAAAAAATTTACTCAATGCTCAAATTTTTAAATGTAAAGAATTTCAAAGTCCAAATGATGGAGATGAAAAAAGTATAGAAACTTTGTCTTTAAAAGATTTGCAAAATTTTTATAAAAATTTTATCCATCTTAGTGATTTGGTTGTGATTTTAGGAGGAGATTTAGAAGAAAAACAAGCCAAGGAAGATCTTTTAAAACTCTTATCAAAACTTCAAATAGGTAAAAAAAATACTCCAAAAAAATATGAGTTAAGCAAAAACATCAAAGATGAAATTTTGGTACGCCCAGAAAGTGAACAAGCTTATATTTATTTTGCTACGCCTTTTTTTGCTGATTTTAAAGATAAGGATTTATATCTTGCAAAAATTGCTTTATTTGTTCTAGGGCAAGGAGGATTTGGTTCAAGGATTATGGAAGAAATTCGCGTTAAAAGAGGTCTTGCATACTCAGCTTATGCTATGCTTGATATGAATATGTCTTTTTCTAGAGTTTTTGGATATTTACAAACTAAAAATGAAAGCGCTAAAGAAGCTAAGAAAATCGTAAAAGAGCTCTTTGAAGATTTTATAAAAAATGGCATGACTCAAAACGAACTTGATCAAGCTAAAAATTTTCTCATAGGATCAACTCCTTTGCGTTATGAAAGCTTAAGTAAGCGTTTATCTATAGCCTTTAATGAATTTTATCAAGGTTTAAATTTGGGATACTATAAAGAAGAATTAAAACTTATGGAAAAGGTTAAGCTTGAAACCATAAATGCTTATATTAAAAAACATCAAGAACTTTTAAATATAAGTTTTGCAAGCATACAAAATGAAAATTAAAGAAAGTGATTTTGAATTTTTTAAAAAATTAAAAATTAGAAGTGCTATTGATTTAGCGCTTCTTTTACCTAAAAAAATTGAAAATTTAAATCCAAGTAAAAATCCCAAAGAAAATGAAATTTGCACCCAAAAAATCACTATAAAAAGCGTTAGTTCAAGAAAAAATCAACTTTTTGGTTTAGGTTTTTGTGAAGAATGGCAAGAAAATATTTCTTTTGTATTTTTTCATCCTAGAGCTTGGCATTTTGGGGTTTGCAAGGTAGGAAAAGAGCTTATTTTTAATGCTAAACTCTCGCGTTTTAATCACACTTGGCAATTTAACAATCCTAAAATTTTAACTTCTTTTGAGGGTTTTAGTCCAAAGTATCAAATTTTAGGTTTAAAAGATACAAAAATTGCCGCTTTTATACATAAATATCTTAATTATGAAAATTTAAAAGAAAGTGGCATAGAGGATAAATATATACATTTTCTTTTAAATTTACATGCTTATGATGAAAAAAGTTTTTTTATGTTTGAAAATTTGCAAAATTTTAGCAAAGATTTAAAATATATAGAAATATATAATTTTTTAAAGCGTTTAAAAGCTAAACAAACGCATTTTAAAGCTCATCAAATCAATGTTTTTAATATAGCTAATTGGCTTAAAGATTTGCCTTTTTCTCTTACTAAAGATCAGCTTAACGCCTTAAAAGACATAGAAAAAGATTTACACTCAAAAGAAGCCAAAAGGCGTGTGATTATGGGTGATGTGGGGTGTGGTAAAACCTTGGTTTTACTCGGTGCGGCTTTGATGGTTTATCCTAAGCAAGCTATTTTAATGGCACCTACTAGTATTTTAGCGTATCAGCTTTATGAAGAGGCTAAGAAATTTTTACCTGATTTTATGAATATTTTGTTTATTAAAGGGGGTAAAAAAGAAAAAGATTTAGAACAAAATATCCAAAAAGCAAATCTTATCATAGGCACTCATGCTTTAATTCATTTAGAAAGTCATAATGCCGTGCTTGTAATGATAGATGAACAACATCGTTTTGGATCAGCTCAGCGTGAAAAAATTCATTCTTTAAATAAGCAAGAATTTGCCCCTCATTTTATACAGTTTTCAGCTACGCCTATTCCAAGAACTTTAAGCATGATACAATCTGAACTTTTAAATTTTAGCTTTATTAAACAAATGCCTTTTAAAAAAGATATTACAACTTATTGCATACAAAATGAAGGTTTTTCTAAGCTTAGCGAGAAGATCAAGGAAGAAATTTCTAAAAATCATCAAATTATCATTATTTATCCCTTAGTGAGTGCTAGTGATAATATTCCTTATCTTTCTTTAGAGCAGGCCAAAGAATATTGGCAGAGTCATTATGAAAAAGTTTTTGTAACTCATGGAAAAGATAAACAAAAAGATGAAATTTTAGAGCGTTTTAGAGATGAGGGAAATATTTTACTAAGCACTACAGTGGTGGAAGTAGGTATTTCTTTGCCAAGATTGAGTATGATAGTGATTGTGGGGGCGGAACGTTTAGGACTTGCTACCTTACATCAACTTCGTGGCCGTGTAGGTCGTGTAGGGCTTAAAAGTACTTGCTATCTTTATACTAAACTTAAAGAAATTCCGAGTCGTTTAAAAGAATTTGCTAGCACTTTAGATGGGTTTAAAATAGCAGAGCTTGATCTTAAAAATCGTTTGAGTGGAGATTTGCTCGATGGTTTTATGCAACATGGAAATGAGTTTAAATTTTTTGATTTTTCCAAGGATGAGGAGATTTTAGAAAAGGTGAAAAAAGATTTGGCAAAAAAATTGCCAAATTAATGTCCACCATATTTATAAAGCATATTTTGAAAATGTGAAGCTATCATTTGTGCACGCTGTAAAATAACTGCTTTCATTTCTTCATTATAAACCATATTTAAACTTTCTTCAAAAAGTCCTAGCCAAACTTCAAAAAATTCTTGAGGAAAAGGAGGTAAATCTAGATGCTTTTTTAAGGGTTGCCCATTATAATCACCTTCTCCTAAAAGCATGCCTGCCCAAAAATTTCCTATTTTTGCTTTATGTTCTTTCCATTCTTCATCACTTGTTCCAATAGCATTGTTAAAAATAGGGCCCAAATCCTTATCTTTTCTAACTTTTTCATAAAATATTTCCATGAGTTTTGCTATGCTTTCTTGATTAATTGTTTCAAATTTCATATAAGCCTTTCTTAAATGTTAATTTTATGGCGTTAATATAGCAAAAATAAGATAAATTAAATTTAACATAAGTTAAGAATGGAAAATGTATATAATGAAAGATTATTTAGAACTTTTATCTAGTGTAGGAAAATTAAAAAAAATTCAAAAAAATAGTATTTTATTTTATGAGGGCGAAGAGGCTAAAAAATTTTTTATTTTACTCAAGGGAAAAATACGCATTTATAAAAGTACAGCAAGTGATAAAGAAATTACTTTGCATTATTTTAATCCTCCAAATTTTATAGCAGAAATGCCTGCTTTTAAAAAATTAAATTATCCTGCTAATGCTATATTTGAGGAAGATGGAGAAATTTTGGAAATTGATTTTATTAATTTTCAAAATTTATGCAGTGAAAATAAAGAATTCAATTTTTTACTTATCAGTTCACTTTTTGATAAAATTAAAATTTTAGAAAAGAAATTATCTCAAAATGCATTAGATTTAAGGACGAGATTATTAAAGTATCTTTTGGAAAATGAAAAAAATTTAGATACAATTTCACAAAAACAAATTGCAATTGATTTAAATGTTAGAGCACAATCTTTATCTCGAGTGTTAAAAGAACTTAAAATTTCAGAACTTATTGATACAAAAAAAGGTAGAATTGAAATTTTAAATAAAGATATGATCATGAAAGAACTTTGGTAAAAATTTAAGGTAGAGAATGGATTTTGATTTTATATTAGTTCAAGCTCCTGCTTTTTTAACGGCTGCTTGGCTTACGATAAAACTAAGCTTTTTTGGAATTATTTTTTCTTTGATAATAGGCTTGTTTTGCATTTTAATGAGTTATTTTAAAATAAAAATTTTAGAAAATATTTGCAAGCTTTATATAGAGTTTTCAAGAAATACGCCTTTATTAATTCAACTTTTTTTCTTATATTATGCTTTACCTAAATTTAATATACATTTAGAGCAAATTCCACCGCTTGATTTGATTTGCTTAAGCGTAGAAGAAACTTTAAGGCCTTCTTTTGCTTGTGCTATAGTAGGACTTAGTTTTTTAGGAGGTTCTTATATGGCTGAAAGTTTAAGAGCGGGATTTGAAGCCATAAGAAAACAGCAGTTTGAAGCGGGACTTTCTTTGGGTTTTTCAAAATTTGGAAATTTGCGTTATGTGATTTTGCCGCAAGCTTTGGCTATTTCTATGCCAAGTATTAGTGCTAATATTATATTTTTAATCAAAGAAACTTCAGTCGTTAGTATTATTGCCTTGCCAGATTTGGTGAATTTAATGAAGAGTTTAAATTCCTTAACCTATAAGACAGATGAGCTATTGTTTTTGTTGTTTATGGGATATTTGTGTATTATCTTACCTTTGTCTTTTATTTTGCTAAAGTTTGAAAAAAGGTTGCTTCATGCTTGAACTTTTAAATACCGATACGCTTTTAAGACTCTGGCAAGGGCTTTTTGTCACTCTTGAAATTTCATTTATCAGCATTATTATTACTTCGATAGGTGGGTTATTTTTAGGAATTTTAATGAGTTTTAAAAATACCTATATCTATGCTTTTTGTCGTTTGGGTTTAGAATTTGTGCGTGTTATGCCACTTTTAGTATGGCTTTTTGTGGTGTATTTTGGTTTTCCTAGATGGTTTGGGTGGGATTTGAGTTCTGTAAGTGCAGCTATTATTGTTTTTAGCATTTGGGGTTGTTTTGAGATGATGGATTTGGTGCGTGTTTCCTTGCAGAGTATTCCAAAACATCAGTATGAAAGTGCATCATCTTTAGGTTTAAATACGGTGCAAAGTTTTGTTTATATTATTATTCCACAAGCTATGCGTCGTTTAACTCCTATGAGCATGAATTTACTTACTCGTATGATTAAAAGTACAACCTTTGCTTATTTAATCGGCGCGGTAGAGCTTGTAAAAGTAGGGCAACAAATTATAGAATTTCATAATAGAAATGATTTTGCACCTTTTATTATTTATGGTTTGATTTTTTTTATCTTTTTTATACTTTGTTATCCTATCACTTTATATTCAAGAAAATTAGAGAAAAAATGGAGCTAAAATGAGCATACTAAAAATAGAAAATTTACAAAAGTATTATGGTTCGCATCACGCCTTAAAAGATATTAATTTAGAAGTTAAGGCTAAAGAAGTTGTGGTGATTTTAGGTCCTAGCGGATGTGGAAAATCTACGCTTTTGCGTTGTATTAATGGGCTTGAAGAGATTGCAAGTGGTAATATTTATATTGATAATGAGAAAATAGATAAAGATTTTAAAGAATGGCCAAGAATGCGTCAAAAAGTTGGTATGGTTTTTCAATCTTATGAGCTTTTTGAGCATTTAAGTGTTGAAGAAAATATACTTTTAGGGCCTATGAAAGTGCAAAAAAGAAAGAAAGATGAGGTTTTAAAAGAGGCTAAAATTTGGCTTGAAAAGGTGGGGCTTTTGCATAAAATTCATGCTTATCCAAGAGAACTTAGCGGAGGACAAAAGCAAAGAATTGCCATAGTAAGAAGTCTATGTATGAATCCTGAGTTAATGCTTTTTGATGAGGTTACAGCAGCGTTGGATCCTGAGATTGTTAGAGAAGTTTTAGAGGTAATGCTAAATCTTGCAAAAGAGGGTATGACTATGCTTATTGTTACTCATGAAATGGGTTTTGCTAAAGCTGTAGCAGATAAAATTATTTTTATGGATGAAGGAAAAATCATCGAAGAAAATGATCCTAAAAGTTTTTTTGAAAATCCAAAAAGCGAAAGAGCAAAGAAATTTTTAAATTTGTTTGATTATCATAAATAGATAAAAATAATATCGGTTTATGATAATAAACTTTACAAGACTAAAATTTTATAGAAAAACTAAAAAAGTCTTGACAAAAATTTTTTTTTGAGTTATAATCTCACTTTTATTTTTGCTGGTTTAGCTCAGTTGGTAGAGCAGCTGCCTTGTAAGCAGCAGGTCGGGGGTTCAAGTCCCTTAACCAGCTCCATTTATTTTAGCAGTGTTTGACCAGAATATTGAAAAAGCAATATTTTTATGGTGAGTTACTCAAGTGGCCAACGAGGGCAGACTGTAAATCTGCTGGCTTTCGCCTTCCGTGGTTCGAATCCACGACTCACCACCATGCTTTGCGGGAGTAGCTCAGTTGGCTAGAGCATCAGCCTTCCAAGCTGAGGGTCGCGGGTTCGAGTCCCGTTTCCCGCTCCAACAATTTAAAAGAACTGGGAGCTGTATTTTAAAACCTTTAACTTACAGTATATATCCCATTTAAGAGTTTTTGTTGTCTATTATTATGTATAATTTTTCTGAGCGCTCGTATGGCTCAGAGGTAGAGCACTCCCTTGGTAAGGGAGAGGTCGCGGGTTCAATTCCCGCTATGAGCTCCATGAATTGAAAAAATTATATAGATATAAGACTTGCTTTGCTCAATTTATTTTTTATACGGAGGAAAAAAATGGCTAAAGAAAAATTTTCACGTAATAAGCCACACGTAAATATTGGTACTATTGGTCACGTTGACCATGGTAAAACTACTTTAACAGCTGCTATTTCTGCTGTTCTTTCTAGAAGAGGTTTAGCAGAGCTTAAAGATTATGATAATATCGATAATGCTCCAGAAGAAAAAGAGCGTGGTATTACTATTGCTACTTCTCATATTGAATATGAAACAGACAATCGTCACTATGCACACGTTGACTGCCCAGGTCACGCAGATTATGTTAAAAACATGATTACAGGTGCTGCACAAATGGATGGAGCGATCTTGGTTGTTTCTGCTGCAGATGGTCCTATGCCACAAACTAGAGAACACATTCTTCTTTCTCGTCAAGTAGGCGTTCCATATATTGTTGTTTTTATGAATAAAGCAGATATGGTTGATGATGCTGAACTTCTAGAGTTAGTTGAAATGGAAATTAGAGAATTATTAAGCTCTTATGATTTCCCAGGCGATGATACACCTATTATTTCTGGTTCTGCTTTAAAAGCTCTTGAAGAAGCTAAAGCTGGACAAGATGGTGAATGGTCAGCAAAAATTATGGATCTTATGGCTGCAGTTGATAGCTATATTCCAACTCCAACTCGTGATACTGAAAAAGACTTCTTAATGCCAATAGAAGACGTTTTCTCAATTTCAGGTCGTGGTACTGTTGTTACAGGTAGAATTGAAAAAGGTGTTGTAAAAGTAGGTGATACTATCGAAATCGTTGGTATTAAAGATACTCAAACAACAACTGTAACAGGTGTTGAAATGTTCAGAAAAGAAATGGATCAAGGCGAAGCAGGAGATAACGTAGGTGTTCTTCTTCGTGGTACTAAAAAGGAAGAAGTTATCCGTGGTATGGTTCTTGCTAAACCAAAATCAATTACTCCACACACTGACTTCGAAGCTGAAGTTTATATCTTAAATAAAGATGAAGGTGGTAGACATACTCCATTCTTTAACAACTATAGACCACAGTTTTATGTAAGAACAACTGATGTTACAGGTTCGATTAAATTAGCTGATGGTGTTGAAATGGTTATGCCAGGTGAAAATGTGAGAATTACTGTAAGCTTGATCGCTCCAGTAGCACTTGAAGAAGGAACTCGTTTTGCTATTCGTGAAGGTGGTAAAACTGTTGGTTCAGGTGTTGTTTCTAAAATTATTAAATAATTTAATAAAGCCAAGTTAAAAGCTTGGCTTTAATTTTTTAAGGAAAATTGAAATGAGAATTAAAGTTGGTTTAAAGTGTGAAGAATGTGGTGATATTAATTATAGCACCTATAAAAATAGTAAAAATACTACTGAAAAATTAGAATTAAAAAAATATTGCCCAAGATTAAAAAAACATACACTTCACAAAGAAGTTAAGCTAAAAAGTTAAGCTTGCGCCCTTAGGGCAATAGCTCCAACGGTAGAGCGCCGGATTCCAAATCCGATGGTTGGGGGTTCGAATCCCTCTTGCCCTGCCATAATTAAGGTTTAAATAAATGGAAAAATTAATAACTTATTTTAAATTATCAAAAGCCGAATTAAGGAAAGTAATTTTTCCTTTAAAAGAACAGGTAAGAAATGCCTATATTACAGTTTTTGTGGTTGTTGCGGTGATTTCTTTGTTTTTGGCGTTAGTGGATTGGCTTATGTCCTCTATTGTTTCTGCGATCGTATAAGGAGAGTAAATGAGTACTCATAAATGGTATGCAATTCAAACTTATGCTGGCAGTGAAATGGCAGTTAAAAGAGCCATTGAAAATTTAGTAAAAGATAACGGAATTGAAGAACAACTTAAAGAAATTGTTGTTCCAACTGAAGATGTTATTGAATTTAAGAATGGAAAGGAGAAGATTAGCGAAAGAAGTTTGTATTCAGGATACGTTTTTGCACTTCTTGATTTAAATACAGAGCTTTGGCATCGCATTCAATCTCTTCCAAAGGTTGGTCGTTTTATTGGAGAATCCAAAAAGCCAACCCCTTTAACAGAAAAAGATATTAATTTGATTTTGGAAAAAGTTCACAATCGTGCAGCGCCTAAACCAAAGATTTCTTTTGAAGAAGGGGAAAATGTGAGAATCACAGAAGGGCCATTTGCAAACTTTACTGCAATTGTAGAAGAGTATGATATGGTTCGTGGTTTATTAAAATTAAATGTTTCTATTTTTGGACGCTCAACTCCAGTGGAGATCTTATATTCTCAAGTTGAGAAAATAATTTAATTTATATCAAGTAAGGAGATTTGTTATGGCTAAAAAAGTCGTAGGCGAAATTAAATTGCAAATTGCTGCCACAAAAGCAAACCCATCACCACCTGTTGGTCCTGCTTTGGGTCAGCAAGGTGTTAATATTATGGAGTTTTGTAAGGCTTTTAATGAAAGAACAAAAGATATGGCAGGTTTTAATATCCCTGTTGTTATCACTGTTTATGCAGATAAAAGTTTTACTTTTATTACAAAACAACCGCCAGCTACGGATTTGATCAAAAAAGCAGCTGGAATTTCTAAAGGTACGGATAATCCACTTAAAAATAAGGTGGGTAAGTTAACTCGTGCTCAAGTTTTAGAAATAGTAGATAAGAAAATTGCAGATTTAAATACTAAAGATAGAGATCAAGCTGCTAAAATTATTGCAGGTTCAGCTCGTTCTATGGGTGTTGAAATCGTAGATTAATCCTTTCACCGCCAAGGTAAAAGGCGGTAGCACTTTAAAATGCGGAGAAAATAAATGGCTAAGATAGCAAAAAGATTAAAAGAATTATCACAAAAAATTGATTCAAATAAAGAGTATGCTTTAAGCGATGCAATTGATACAATAAAGACTTTAAAGTCTGCTAAATTTGATGAGACTGTAGAAATTGCTTTAAAACTTAATGTTGATCCAAGACATGCAGATCAAATGGTAAGAGGATCTGTCGTTTTACCTGCTGGAACGGGTAAAAAAGTTCGTGTTGCTGTAATTGCAAAAGACGCAAAAGCTGATGAAGCGAAAAATGCTGGTGCAGATATTGTGGGTAGCGATGATTTAGTAGAAGAAATTCAAAAAGGTAATATGAATTTTGATGTTTTGATTGCTACTCCAAATTTAATGGGACTTGTTGGTAAAGTTGGTAGAATTTTAGGCCCAAAAGGTTTAATGCCAAATCCTAAAACCGGAACAGTGACTATGGATGTTGCTCAAGCAGTTAATAATGCAAAAAGTGGTCAGGTAAATTTCCGTGTTGATAAGCAAGGAAATATCCATGCAGGTCTTGGTAAAGTAAGTTTTTCCAAAGAACAATTATGGGACAATGTTAGCACTTTTGTAAAGGCAATTAACAAACATAAACCTGCCGCAGCTAAAGGTAGATATATTAAAAATGCGGCTTTATCTTTAACAATGAGCCCTTCTGTAAAGCTTGAAACACAAGAATTGCTTGATATGAAATAAGAGTTGCTTTTTTGCAACTCTTTTGTTCTAAAATAAACATTTGAAAAAATTTTTGATTTTTTGAGATGTTTATTTTAGATTGAAGATAGTCGAGGCGTAAGCTTAATTGGATTTCCACTCTACTTGAAATCTCAATCGGAAAGGAGAAAATGTGACTAGAAGCGAAAAAGTTGAGATTATTGCTAAACTTGAAGAAGGTTTTAAAGCTAGTGAAGCTATTGTAGTTTGTAATTACAGAGGTCTTAGCACAAAAAAACTAGAAGAGCTTAGAAATAATGCAAGAGAAAACAATGTAAAAGTTCAAATTGTTAAAAATACTTTGGCTAACATTGCTCTTAACAATTCCGGTAAAACAGGTCTAGTTCTTAAAGATACAAATATTTATCTTTGGGGCGAAGATCAGCTAAGTGTTTCAAAAGTAGCTGCTAAATTTGAAGAAAATAACGATAAATTTGAAATCAAAACAGCTTATATTGAAGGCGAAGTTGCAGATGTTGCTAAGGTTAAAGCTCTTGCTAAAATGCCTTCACGCAATGAGTTGCTTGCTATGCTTTTGCAAGTTTGGAATGCGCCAATTACCAATTTCACAATAGGTTTAAATGCGCTTAAAAATAAAAAAGAATCTGAATAAATTAAATAAAAGGATAAAAAATGGCAATTTCTAAAGAAGATGTATTAGAATATATTTCAAATTTAAGTGTTCTTGAGTTATCAGAACTTGTAAAAGAATTTGAAGAAAAATTTGGTGTGTCTGCTGCCCCTGTAATGGTAGCTGGTGGTGCTGCAGCTGGTGGTGCTGCAGCTGCTGCTGAAGAAAAAACTGAATTTGATATCGTTTTAACTGATGGCGGTGCTAAAAAGATTGAAGTTATTAAAATCGTTCGTGCTCTTACAGGCCTTGGTCTTAAAGAAGCAAAAGATGCAGTTGAGCAAACTCCTTCAACTCTAAAAGAGGGTGTGGCTAAAGCTGAAGCTGAGGAAGCTAAAAAACAACTTGAAGAAGCTGGTGCTAAAGTAGAACTTAAGTAATTTTAAGCTTTAAAGTTAGAAGAAGATTTGTCAAGGCAAGTCTTCTTTTTTTATTTTTACCTAATTTTTAGGTCTTCTTTTTTAAATTTACAAAATTTACCATGAGGTATGTGCGATATGTTAGATAATAAATTAGGAAATCGTTTAAGAGTAGACTTCTCAAACATTTCAAAACAAATAGAAATCCCAAATCTTCTACAATTACAAAAAAAGAGTTTTGATTATTTTTTAAATCTTGATAATGGTGAAAGTGGTATAGAAAAAGTTTTTAAATCAATTTTTCCTATTCATGATCCGCAAAATAGATTGAGTCTTGAATATGTTAGTAGTGAAATAGGCAAGCCAAAATATACCATTCGCGAATGCATGGAAAGAGGTTTGACTTATTCTGTAAATTTAAAAATGAAAATCCGTCTTACTCTGCATGAAAAAGATGAAAAAACAGGGGAAAAAGTTGGCGTAAAAGATATTAAAGAACAAGAAATTTATATCCGCGAAATTCCTTTAATGACAGATCGTGTATCTTTTATCATTAATGGGGTTGAGAGGGTGGTTGTAAATCAATTACATAGAAGCCCTGGTGTTATTTTTAAAGAAGAAGAAAGCTCAACGGTTGCAAATAAGCTTGTTTATACAGCACAAATTATTCCTGATCGTGGTTCGTGGCTTTATTTTGAATACGATGCCAAAGATGTTTTGTATGTAAGAATCAACAAGCGTAGAAAAGTTCCTGTAACTATGCTTTTTAGAGCTTTAGGGTATAAAAAACAAGATATTATTAAGTTGTTTTATCCTATTCAGACTATACATGTGAAAAAAGATAAATTTTTAACAGAATTTAATCCAAATGATTTTATGGATAGAATAGAATATGATATTAAAGATGAAAAAGGAAAAATCGTTCATCAAGCTGGAAAAAGACTTACAAAGAAAAAAGCAGAACAGCTTATTAAAGACGGTTTAAAATGGATAGAATATCCTGTAGAAATTTTACTTAATCGTTATTTAGCAAATCCTATTATTGATAAAGAAAGTGGAGAGGTTTTATTTGATTCTTTAACTTTGTTAGATGAGAGTAAGCTTGCTAAGATTAAAGAGCAAAAAAGTTTTGATATAGCAAATGACTTGGCTAATGGCGTTGATGCAGCGATTATTAACTCCTTTGCTCAAGATGGAGAAACTCTAAAACTTCTTAAACAAAGTGAAAATATCGATGATGAAAATGATTTAGCTGCGATTAGAATTTACAAAGTTATGCGCCCAGGTGAACCTGTGGTAAAAGATGCAGCGAAGGCTTTTGTAAATGATTTATTCTTCAATCCTGAAAGATACGATCTTACCAAGGTAGGTCGTATGAAAATGAACCATAAATTAGGTCTTGAAGTACCTGAGTATGTTACTGTTTTGACTAATGAAGATATTATTAAAACTGCAAAATATTTAATTAAAGTAAAAAATGGTAAAGGACATATTGATGATAGAGATCATTTAGGAAATCGTCGTATCCGTTCTATAGGTGAACTTTTGGCCAATGAACTTCATTTAGGTCTTGCAAAAATGCAAAAGGCGATCAGAGATAAATTTACTTCTTTAAATGCGGATCTTGATAAAGTAATGCCTTATGATTTAATCAATCCTAAAATGATTACTACAACTATCATTGAATTTTTTACAGGAGGTCAGCTTTCGCAATTTATGGATCAAACCAACCCTTTAAGCGAGGTTACTCATAAGCGTCGTTTATCAGCGCTTGGTGAAGGTGGACTTGTAAAAGAAAGAGCAGGTTTTGAAGTGCGTGATGTTCACGCGACACATTATGGTAGAATTTGTCCAGTTGAAACACCTGAAGGTCAAAATATTGGTTTGATTAACACTCTTTCTACTTATGCAAAAGTAAATGAACTTGGCTTTGTTGAAGCGCCATATAGAAAAGTTGTAAATGGTAAAGTGACTAATGAAGTTGTTTATCTTACAGCGACACAAGAAGAAGGCTTGTTTATCGCACCAGCTTCAACTAAGGTTGATGCTAAAGGCAATATAGTAGAAGAATTTGTTGAGGCTAGACAAGATGGTGAAACTATACTTGCAAGACGCGAAGAAGTGCAATTAATTGATCTTTGCTCAGGTATGGTTGTTGGGGTTGCGGCTTCTTTGATTCCGTTTTTAGAGCACGATGATGCAAACAGAGCGCTAATGGGTTCAAACATGCAACGTCAAGCTGTGCCACTTCTTACTGCTTCAGCTCCGATAGTAGGAACAGGCATGGAACAAATTATTGCACGTGATGCTTGGGAAGCTGTTAAAGCAAAGCGTGGCGGTGTGGTTGAGAAAGTGGATAATAAAAGCATTTTCATTTTAGGTGAAGATGATAAAGGTCCATTTATTGACCATTATACTATGGAGAAAAATTTAAGAACCAATCAAAATACAAATTATATTCAACATCCTATTGTTAAAAAAGGTGATATAGTAAAAGCAGGACAAATTATCGCAGATGGTCCTTCTATGGATCAAGGCGAACTTGCTATAGGTAAAAATGCTTTAATCGCTTTTATGCCTTGGAATGGTTATAACTATGAGGATGCTATAGTTGTAAGTGAGAGAATTATTCGTGAAGATACCTTTACAAGCGTGCACATTTATGAAAAAGAAATTGAAGCAAGAGAACTAAAAGACGGTATAGAAGAAATTACCAAAGATATCCCAAATGTAAAAGAAGAAGATGTTGCACATCTTGATGAGAGCGGTATTGCAAAAATTGGTACTCATATCAAACCAGGTATGATTTTGGTGGGTAAGGTTTCTCCAAAAGGTGAGGTTAAACCAACTCCTGAAGAAAGACTTTTAAGAGCTATTTTTGGAGAAAAAGCAGGACATGTTGTGAATAAATCCCTTTATGCAACCGCTTCTTTAGAGGGTGTTGTTGTGGATGTTAAAATTTTCACTAAAAAAGGCTATGAAAAAGATGATCGCGCAATAAAATCTTATGATAAAGAAAAAATGGCTTTAGAAAAAGAACATCATGATAGACTTTTGATGATGGATAGAGAAGAAATGCTTCGTGTTTGCGCTCTTCTTTCCAAAGCCCCTTTAAATAGTGATCAAAAAATTGGAGATAAAAATTATAAAAAAGGACAAACTGCAGATATTAGCGAACTTGAAAAAATCAATCGTTTTACTTTAACAACTTTGATTAAAGCTTATTCTAAAGAGATTCAAAAAGAATACGATGATTTAAAAAATCATTTCCAAAATGAGAAGAAAAAATTAAAAGCAGAACACGATGAAAAGCTTGAAATTTTAGAAAAAGATGATATTTTACCAAGTGGGGTAATTAAGCTTGTTAAAGTTTATATTGCTACAAAGAGAAAGCTTAAAGTCGGTGATAAAATGGCAGGACGCCACGGAAACAAAGGTATAGTTTCAACTATAGTTCCTGAAGTGGATATGCCTTATTTACCAAATGGCAAAAGCGTGGATATTGCGCTTAATCCACTTGGCGTTCCAAGTCGTATGAATATAGGCCAAATTTTAGAAAGCCATTTGGGTTTAATTGGACTTAGACTCGGAGATCAGATTCAAGAAATTTTTGACAGAAAGCAAAAAGATTTTCTTAAAGAATTAAGAGCAAAAATGCTTGAAATTTGTTCTATTCCAAGACTTGCAAGCGAAAAAGAATTTATTAAAAGCTTAAGCGATGAAGAGCTTTTAAACTATGCTAGAGACTGGAGTAAAGGAGTTAAATTTGCTACTCCTGTTTTTGAAGGTGTAAATATAGAAGAATTTAGCAAGCTTTTTGAAATGGCCAAGATAGATATGGACGGCAAAACAGAACTTTATGATGGACGCACGGGTGAGAAAATCGCAGAGCGTGTTCATGTGGGATGTATGTATATGCTAAAACTCCACCACTTAGTTGATGAGAAAGTTCATGCAAGAAGTACAGGACCTTACAGCTTAGTTACCCAACAACCTGTGGGTGGTAAAGCACTCTTTGGGGGACAAAGATTTGGGGAGATGGAAGTTTGGGCACTTGAAGCTTATGGAGCGGCTCATACTTTAAGAGAAATGTTAACTATCAAATCAGATGATGTAGAAGGTAGATTTAGTGCTTATAAAGCATTGACAAAAGGTGAAAATGTTCCAGCAACAGGAATTCCTGAAACATTTTTTGTATTAACCAATGAGCTTAAATCTCTTGCTTTAGATGTTGAGATTTTTGATAAGGATGAAGATAATGAGTAAATTTAAAGTAATAGAAATCAAAGAAGATGCAAGACCTAGGGATTTCGAAGCGTTTCAACTAAGACTTGCAAGTCCTGAAAAAATCAAATCATGGTCTTATGGAGAAGTAAAAAAACCAGAAACTATCAATTATAGAACCTTAAAGCCTGAAAGAGATGGGCTTTTTTGTGCAAAGATTTTTGGACCTATAAGAGATTATGAATGTCTTTGTGGCAAGTATAAAAAAATGCGTTTTAAAGGTGTTAAGTGCGAAAAATGTGGCGTTGAAGTAGCAAATTCAAAAGTGCGTCGTTCTAGAATGGGACATATCGAGCTTGTAACTCCTGTGGCTCATATTTGGTATGTTAATTCTCTTCCAAGTCGTATAGGAACGCTTTTGGGTGTTAAGATGAAAGATCTTGAGCGTGTGCTTTATTATGAAGCTTATATCGTTGAAAACCCAGGTGATGCTTTCTATGATAATGAAAGCACCAAAAAAGTAGAATATTGTGATGTTTTAAACGAAGAGCAATATCAAAATTTAATGCAACGCTATGAAAATAGTGGCTTTAAAGCAAGAATGGGTGGAGAAGTTGTTCGTGATTTACTTGCAAATTTAGATCTTGTAGCACTTTTAAATCAGCTTAAAGAAGAAATGGCGGCTACAAATTCAGAGGCTAAGAAAAAAACTATCATTAAACGCTTAAAAGTTGTAGAAAATTTCTTAAATTCAAATTTAAACGCCAATGCCGATAGCGATGAAGCCGTACCAAATCGTCCTGAATGGATGATGATTACAAATCTTCCAGTTTTACCGCCAGATTTGCGTCCTTTAGTGGCTTTAGATGGTGGAAAATTTGCAGTTTCTGATGTGAATGACTTATATCGTCGCGTTATCAATAGAAATACACGTCTTAAAAAACTTATGGAACTTGATGCACCGGAAATCATTATAAGAAATGAAAAAAGAATGCTTCAAGAGGCTGTTGATGCACTTTTTGACAACGGTCGTCGTGCTAATGCTGTAAAGGGAGCAAATAAACGCCCATTGAAATCTTTAAGTGAAATTATTAAAGGTAAACAGGGACGTTTCAGACAAAACTTATTAGGTAAGAGGGTGGATTTCTCAGGTCGTAGCGTTATTGTTGTGGGTCCAAAACTTAGAATGGATCAATGTGGTTTGCCTAAAAAAATGGCTTTAGAACTTTTTAAACCACATCTTTTAGCTAAACTTGAAGAAAAAGGTTATGCAACCACAGTAAAACAAGCTAAAAAAATGATAGAAAATAAAACTAATGAAGTTTGGGAATGTTTAGAAGAAGTGGTAAAAGGGCATCCTGTTATGCTAAACCGTGCACCTACTTTACATAAACTTTCTATTCAAGCTTTTCATCCTGTTTTGGTGGAAGGTAAGGCTATACAACTTCATCCTTTAGTTTGTGCAGCATTTAATGCAGACTTTGATGGGGATCAAATGGCAGTGCATGTACCGCTTTCTCAAGAGGCTATTGCAGAATGTAAAGTGCTTATGCTTTCATCAATGAATATTCTTTTGCCAGCAAGCGGTAAGTCTGTAACCGTTCCATCGCAAGATATGGTTTTAGGAATTTATTATCTTTCATTAGAAAAAGCAGGTGCTAAAGGTTCGCATAAAATTTGTACAGGCATTGATGAAGTGATGATGGCACTTGAAAGTAAGTGTTTAGATATTCATGCGAGTATACAAACCATGGTAGATGGTAGAAAGATTACCACTACAGCAGGAAGATTGATTATTAAATCCATTTTACCTGATTTTGTGCCTGAAAATAGCTGGAATAAAGTCTTAAAGAAAAAAGACATTGCCGCGCTTGTGGATTATGTTTATAAACAAGGTGGTTTGGAGATTACAGCAAGTTTCTTAGATAGACTCAAAAATTTAGGTTTTGAGTATGCAACTAAAGCAGGTATTTCAATTTCAATTGCAGATATTATTGTTCCTAATGACAAGCAAAAAGCTATAGATGAAGCAAAAAAACAAGTAAGAGAAATTCAAAATTCTTATAATCTTGGTTTGATTACTTCAGGGGAAAGATACAACAAAATCATCGATATTTGGAAGAGTACAAATAATGTCCTTTCAAAAGAGATGATGAAGCTTGTAGAAAAAGATAAAGAAGGTTTTAACTCTATTTATATGATGGCAGATTCTGGTGCTAGGGGTAGTGCGGCTCAAATTTCTCAGCTTGCTGCGATGAGAGGACTTATGACTAAACCTGATGGTTCTATTATCGAAACTCCTATTATTTCGAATTTCCGTGAAGGGTTGAATGTTCTTGAATACTTTATTTCAACTCACGGTGCTAGAAAAGGTCTAGCAGATACCGCTCTTAAAACAGCAAATGCGGGTTATTTGACAAGAAAACTCATCGATGTTGCGCAAAATGTAAAAATTACCATTGAAGATTGTGGAACGCATGAGGGTGTTGAAATCAATGAAATTACCGCAGATAGCTCTATTATAGAAACTTTAGAAGAAAGAATTTTAGGCAGGGTTTTAGCTGAAGATGTGATTGATCCTATTACAAATTCTGTGCTTTTTGCAGAAGGTACTTTAATGGATGAGGAAAAAGCAAAAATTCTTGGAGAAAGCGGTATAAAAAGTGTCAATATCCGCACTCCTATTACCTGCAAAGCTAAAAAAGGAATTTGTGCAAAATGTTATGGTATCAATCTTGGTGAAGGTAAATTGGTAAAACCAGGCGAAGCAGTAGGAATTATTTCCGCTCAATCTATCGGTGAACCAGGAACGCAGCTAACTCTAAGAACTTTCCACAGTGGGGGAACTGCAAGTACGGATTTACAAGATAGACAAGTAAGCGCACAAAAAGAAGGTTTTATCAGATTTTATAATCTTAAAACTTATAAAAATAAAGAAGGTAAAAATATCGTAGCAAATCGTAGAAATGCGGCAATTTTACTTGTGGAGCCAAAAATCAAAACTCCATTTAAAGGTGTGATTAATATAGAAAATATTCATGAAGATGTGATTGTTTCTATTAAAAATAAAAAACAAGAAGTAAAATACATACTAAGAAAATACGATCTTGCTAAACCAAATGAATTAGCAGGTGTAAGTGGCAGTATAGATGGAAAACTTTATTTGCCATATCAAAGTGGTATGCAAGTAGAAGAAAATGAAAGTATCGTAGAAGTGATTAAAGAGGGTTGGAATGTACCAAATCGTATCCCTTTTGCGAGTGAAATTTTAGTAGAAGATGGTGAGCCTGTAGTTCAAAATATCAAAGCAGGCGAAAAAGGAACGCTTAAATTTTATATCCTTAAAGGCGATGGTTTAGATAGGGTAAAAAATGTTAAAAAAGGCGATATTGTTAAAGAAAAAGGATTCTTTGTAGTGATTGCTGATGAAAATGATAGAGAAGCAAAAAGACACTATATTCCAAGAGAATCTAAGATAGAATTTAACGATAGTGAAAAAATCGATGATGCAAATACTATCATTGCAAGTGCTCCTAAAAAAGAAAGAAAAGTGATTGCAGAATGGGATGCTTATAATAATACTATCATTGCAGAAATTGATGGTGTTGTAAGCTTTGAGGATATTGAAGCAGGTTATAGTGCTGATGAGCAAATTGATGAAGCTACAGGTAAGCGTTCTTTAGTGATTAATGAGTATTTGCCAAGCGGAGTTAGACCAACTTTGGTAATCGCAGGAAAAGGTGATAAGGCTGTGCGTTATCAGCTTGAACCAAAAACCGTTATTTTTGTTCATGATGGTGATAAAATCGCTCAAGCAGATATTTTAGCAAAAACTCCAAAAGCTGCAGCTAAATCAAAAGATATTACAGGAGGTCTTCCAAGAGTTTCTGAACTTTTTGAAGCAAGAAAACCAAAAAATGCGGCTGTGATTGCAGAAATTGATGGTGTTGTTCGTTTTGATAAACCTTTGCGTTCTAAAGAAAGAATCATTATCCAAGCAGAAGATGGAACAAGCGCTGAGTATTTAATCGATAAATCAAAACATATTCAAGTAAGAGATGGCGAGTTTATCCATGCAGGTGAAAAACTTACAGATGGAGTTGTTTCAAGTCATGATGTGCTTAAAATTTTGGGTGAAAAAGCCTTGCATTATTATTTGATTTCTGAAATTCAACAAGTTTATCGCGGACAAGGTGTTGTGATTTCTGATAAACATATAGAAGTTATCGTTTCTCAAATGCTAAGACAAGTAAAAGTTGTAGATAGTGGACATACGAAATTTATCGAGGGTGATTTGGTTTCAAGACGTAAATTCCGTGAAGAAAACGAAAGAATCATTAGAATGGGTGGAGAACCTGCTATTGCTGAGCCTGTGCTTTTAGGTGTAACAAGAGCAGCGATTGGAAGCGATAGTGTGATTTCTGCAGCTTCATTCCAAGAAACTACTAAAGTTCTAACCGAAGCAAGTATAGCGGGTAAATTTGACTACTTAGAAGATTTAAAAGAAAATGTTATTCTAGGTAGAATGATACCTGTTGGAACAGGGCTTTATGGTGAACAAAATTTAAAACTTAAAGAACAAGAATAAAACTCTATTTTATAGCCCTTCTGGGCTATATTTCTTCATTTTCAATCTTTTTAACTAAAATATAAGCAAAATTTAGATATCATCCAAAGTTTATTACATTTTTAAAGAAAGGAATTATTGTGCCTACCATAAATCAATTGGTTAGAAAAGAGCGCAAAAAAGTTTTAGAAAAATCTAAATCTCCAGCGCTTAAAAATTGTCCACAAAGAAGGGGAGTTTGCACTAGGGTTTATACTACAACACCTAAAAAACCAAACTCAGCGTTAAGAAAAGTTGCCAAAGTAAGACTTACTAGTGGCTTTGAAGTGATCAGCTATATCGGCGGTGAAGGTCATAACTTGCAAGAACACAGCATTGTTTTAGTGCGTGGTGGTAGGGTAAAAGACTTACCAGGGGTTAAATATCACATCGTTCGTGGTGCTCTTGATACAGCAGGTGTTGCAAAAAGAACAGTTTCTCGTTCTAAATATGGTGCTAAACGCCCTAAAGCAGGCACTGCAAAATAATCATTCATACAGACAAATCCGTTAGATTTGATTTTGTTTGAGTAAAATTTAAAATTTGAAGGAAAAATAATGAGAAGAAGAAAAGCTCCGGTAAGAGAAGTCTTGCCTGATCCGATTTATGGTAATAAAGTAATCACAAAATTTATTAATTCTTTAATGTATGATGGTAAAAAAAGCACAGCTACAACAATTATGTATGGTGCTTTGGAAGCTATTGATAAAAAAGGTGGCGAGAAAAAAGGTATTGATATTTTTAATGATGCGATTGAAAATATTAAGCCTTTATTAGAAGTAAAATCTCGTCGTGTAGGTGGTGCAACTTATCAAGTTCCAGTTGAAGTTCGTCCTGCTAGACAACAAGCTTTGGCGATTCGTTGGATTATTTCTTTTGCAAGAAAAAGAAGCGAAAGAACTATGATTGATAAACTTGCAGCTGAGCTTTTAGATGCAGCAAATAGCAAAGGTGCTTCATTTAAGAAGAAAGAAGATACTTATAAAATGGCTGAAGCAAATAAAGCATTTGCTCACTATCGTTGGTAAGAAGGAGTGTGTATGTCAAGAAGTACTCCTTTAAAAAAAGTTAGAAATATCGGTATTGCTGCTCACATTGATGCGGGTAAAACGACTACATCTGAAAGAATTCTTTTCTTTACAGGTATGAGTCATAAAATCGGTGAAGTTCATGATGGTGCTGCAACTATGGACTGGATGGAACAAGAGAAAGAGCGTGGGATTACTATCACTTCTGCGGCTACAACTTGTTTTTGGAAAGATCATCAAATCAATCTTATTGACACTCCAGGCCACGTGGATTTTACAATTGAAGTTGAAAGATCTATGCGTGTTCTTGATGGTGCTGTTGCGGTATTTTGTTCAGTGGGTGGGGTGCAGCCTCAAAGTGAAACAGTTTGGAGACAAGCAAATAAATACGGTGTTCCAAGAATAGTATTTGTAAATAAAATGGATAGAATCGGTGCAAATTTTTATAATGTAGAAGATCAAATTCGCAACCGTTTAAAAGCTAATCCAGTTCCACTTCAAATTCCAATTGGTGCTGAGGATAATTTTAAAGGCGTAATCGATCTTGTAACTATGAAAGCTTTAGTTTGGGAAGATGATACTAAGCCAACGGATTATGTAGAAAAAGAAATTCCAGCTGAACTTAAAGAAAAGGCAGAAGAATATCGCACAAAAATGATAGAAGCAGTTTCTGAAACTTCAGATGAGTTGATGGAAAAATATTTAGGCGGAGAAGAATTAAGCCTTGAAGAGATTAAAACAGGGATTAAAGCAGGATGTTTAAGTCTTTCTATCGTTCCTATGCTTTGCGGTACAGCGTTTAAAAATAAAGGGGTTCAACCTTTACTTGATGCTGTTGTGGCTTATTTGCCAGCTCCTGATGAAGTGGCAAATATCAAGGGTGAATATGAAGATGGCACAGAAGTTTCTGTAAAATCAACTGATGATGGCGAGTTTGCAGGGCTTGCATTTAAAATCATGACAGATCCATTTGTAGGACAACTTACTTTCGTGCGTGTTTATCGCGGTTGTTTAGAAAGCGGTTCTTATGCATATAACTCAACTAAAGATAAAAAAGAAAGAATTGGTCGTTTGTTAAAAATGCACTCTAACAAAAGAGAAGAGATTAAAGTGCTTTACGCAGGCGAAATTGGTGCTGTTGTAGGACTTAAAGATACTTTAACAGGGGATACTCTTGCAAGTGAAAAAGATAAGGTAATCCTTGAAAGAATGGATTTTCCAGATCCAGTTATTTCTGTTGCAGTTGAGCCAAAAACTAAAGCTGATCAAGAAAAAATGTCTATTGCTTTAAATAAATTAGCACAAGAAGATCCAAGTTTTAGAGTTTCTACAGATGAAGAAAGTGGTCAAACTATCATTTCAGGTATGGGTGAGTTACACCTTGAAATTATCGTTGATAGAATGCTTCGTGAATTTAAAGTTGAAGCTGAAGTAGGTCAACCACAAGTTGCTTATCGCGAAACTATTAGAAAAACTGTTGAACAAGAATACAAATACGCTAAACAATCAGGTGGTCGTGGTCAGTATGGACATGTATTCTTACGCCTTGAACCACTTGAGCCAGGTAGTGGATATGAATTTGTTAATGATATCAAAGGTGGGGTAATTCCAAAAGAATACATTCCTGCAGTTGATAAAGGTGTTCAAGAAGCATTACAAAATGGTGTTTTAGCAGGTTATCCTGTGGAAGATGTTAAAGTAACTGTTTATGATGGAAGTTATCACGAGGTGGATTCATCTGAGATGGCATTTAAACTTGCTGCTTCTATGGGCTTTAAAGAAGGTGCTAGAAAAGCAGGTGCTGTGATCTTAGAGCCTATGATGAAAGTTGAAGTAGAAACTCCTGAAGATTATATGGGTGATGTTATTGGAGATCTTAACAAACGCCGTGGTCAAGTAAATAGCATGGATGAGCGTGGTGGAAATAAAATCATCACAGCATTTTGTCCTTTGGCTGAAATGTTTGGTTATTCTACTGATCTTAGAAGTCAAACTCAAGGTCGTGCGACTTATTCTATGGAATTTGATCACTATGATGAAGTTCCTAAAAATGTTGCGGATGAAATCATCAAAAAAAGAAACGGTTAAATTTTTAGCGGGATTTTTCCCGCTTTCTGTCCTCGTAGCTCAGCAGGATAGAGCGCAAAATTCCTAATTTTGAGGCCGTGAGTTCGAATCTCGCCGTGGACACCATTTTATGAGGTGTTATTATGATAAAAATTGCTTTTTTTATAACTTTTGTAATTTCTTTTTTGACAGCACAAAGCCCAGTAAATTTTAAAGAAGATAATAATATAACAAAAGAACAAAATATATTTAAAGAACAACCTCCAAAACGCATTAAAATTCCAACGCATTAAAATATATGTCAGATTTGATTACGCTAGCACAATTATCACAAGGGTATCGTTATAATAGTGATTCTTTAATTTTAGCTGATTTTATTTTAAAACAAGGAATTAAAGGCGCTGTTTTTGATGTAGGTGCGGGCTGTGGTATCATAGGTATTTTACTTAAAAAAAATATTGCAAATTTAAGTTTATCTTTGATTGATATTCAAAAAGAAAATATAAAATTGATTGAAAAAAATTTAAAATCCAACCAAATACAAGGCGATATTTTTCATGATGATTTCAATCAATTTCAAAGCATAAAAAAATTTGACTTCATAGTTTGCAATCCTCCATTTTATAGACAAGGAGCTTACAAGAGTGAAGATCAGCATAAAGCTATAAGTAAATTTCAGGAATTTTTACCCTTGCATAGCTTTTTAACTAAAGCAAATTCTATGCTTAAGCCAAATGGTACTTTGTATTTTTGCTATGAAGCTTTAGCTTTAGATGAAATTTGTTTTATTTTAAAAGATATAAAAATAAAAATAACAAAGCTTTGCTTTGTACATACACATCAAAACAAAAAAGCAAGACTTGTTTTGATACAGGTAAAAAAAGGTTCAAAATCGCCTTGTGAGATTTTACCTCCTTTTTTTGTATATGAAAATGAAATTTTAAGCAAACAAATGCAAGAAATTCACTTAAGATTTAGGTTAAAAAGTTATGATATTTGATAAAAATTTTTCTTATGCTTTTGATGAAAATGCTTGTGAGAAATGCGGTGGAAAGTGTTGCACTGGAGAAAGTGGCAATATTTTTGCAAGCAAAGAAGAATTAGAAGCATTAAGAAAGCATTTAAATTTAGAAAGCAAAGAATTTGCTGAAAAATACTTGAGAAAAGTGGGCTTTAAAATGAGTTTTAAGGAAGTCGAATTTGAAGATGGCTTTGCTTGCATTTTTTTTGATACTCAAAAAAGAAATTGCAGTATCTACGATTTTCGTCCAAAACAATGCAGAACTTTTCCATTTTGGGAATATTTTAAAACACATCAAAAGGAATTAGAAAAAGAATGTATAGGTATTTGTTATTTGTTTTAGCAGCCTTTTTTTTGGCAGCTTGTGGAAGTTCAAAAATCAATGTTGTTTATCCTGATTATACAAAATATAAAAGCAATGATTTTGATTTAAGGGTTATGAAGGCTTATAATTATGAGTATTATAAACAATACAAAGAAGCCAGAGATGAATTTTTAAGTCTTTATCAAGATTATAATAATACTAATTTTTTAGAAAATGCATTTTTACTTACTTTAGCAAACAATCTTGACAAGCAAGCAGAGTTAAATAATCTAGCAAAGCCTTATTTAAATCAAAATGACAATCTTAAGCGACTTAGTGCTCTTTATGCTTTAAATTCAAATGATATCAACAATGCTCAAAAACTTATGAAAGAGCTTTTAACAAAAAAGGATAGTGATCCTAGAAATTTAGAGCTTTACGGGGATATTTTGGTTAAAAAAAATGATTTAAAAAATGCTACAAAATACTATAGATCTGCTTATAATCAAGTGCAAAATGAAGAAATTTTATTTAAACTCATAGGAATTTATGCGATTTTAAATGATACTTTAAATATTAAAAATGTTTTAGAATTTTCAAGAAAAACCAATGGTTGCACTCTCAAAACTTGCGTCTTGCTTGCTAAAATTTATTTTGATGAAAAAAATATCGAAGCTTTAAAAAGTATATATAAAGAGCTTTATCAACTTACCAAAAATAAAAGTTTTGCATTGGCTTTGGTTGAGCTTTTAAATTCTCAAGGCAAAACAGAAGAAGCTTTAAAAATTTCTTTGCAGTATGATTTAGATGATGATATTAAACTCGCTTTGTATCAGAATTTAAAACGCTTTGATGATGCTAAAAAAATGAGTTTAGCTCTTTATCATAAAACAAAAAATAAAGAATATCTTCTACGAGCGGCAGTTTTTGAATTTGAAGCTGCAAATGAAGCTAAAAAAATCACTCCGAAAGTAATTGATTCTGTAAAAGAAAAATTCGAACAAGCTATCGATAAAGATAGCAATGCTTTGTATTTAAACTACTATGGATATTTGCTTATAGATTATGATTTAGATGTTAAAAAAGGTATAGAGCTTGTGAAACTTGCCTTAGAAAAAGATCCGCAGAATTTGTATTATTTAGATTCTTTAGCTTGGGGGTATTATAAACTAGGCGATTGTAGGCAAGCATGGGAAATTTTAAAACAAACATTAGATGATAAAGAATTTGCAAATTCTGATGAGAGTAAAGCTCATATAAAAGCGATAAAGGCGTGTGTAAAACCATGATATTGGATAAAATTTTTGAAAAAACAAAAGAAGATTTAAAAGAACGCAAACTAAAACTTCCTTATGATATGTTAGGGCGTTCTTTAGCTTCAAATCCTTTCTTTCCAAAAGATGTGATTAAAGCTTTAAAAAGAGTAGAAAAAGAAGTTAAAATCATAGCAGAAGTAAAAAAAGCAAGCCCTAGCAAGGGAGTC
This sequence comes from Campylobacter sp. 2014D-0259, assembly GCF_008000505.1. Taxonomy (NCBI): domain Bacteria; kingdom Pseudomonadati; phylum Campylobacterota; class Epsilonproteobacteria; order Campylobacterales; family Campylobacteraceae; genus Campylobacter; species Campylobacter sp. 2014D-0259. The sequence continues at coordinate 2,585 of NZ_VOAQ01000002.1, read as the reverse complement.
ATTAGAGAAGACTTTGATCCTTTGAGTATTGCTTTAAATTATGAGAAGAACAAAGCTGCGGCGATTTCTGTTTTGACTGAGCCACATTTTTTTAAAGGTTCTTTAGAATACTTAAGTCTTATACGCCGTTATACACAAATTCCTTTACTTAGAAAAGATTTTATCTTTGATGAGTATCAAATTTTAGAAGCTTTGGTTTATGGGGCAGACTTTGTATTGTTAATCGCTAAAATGCTAAGCATGAAAGAGCTTAAAAAACTGCTTGAGTTTGCAAGACATTTAGGTCTTGAGGCTTTGGTTGAAATTCATGATAAAGAGGATTTGAGTAAGGCTATTTTTGCTGGAGCGGATATTATCGGTATCAATCATCGTAATTTAGAGGATTTTACTATGGATATGAGTTTGTGCGAAAAACTTATCCCACAAATCCCAAATTCAAAAATCATCATCGCAGAAAGTGGTTTAGAAAATAAAGAATTTTTAGAGCATTTGCAAAATTTAGGCGTTGATGCTTTTTTAATCGGCGAATATTTTATGCGCGAAAAAGATGAAGGAAAGGCTTTAAAAGCTTTGCTTTAAGGAGGGAAAATGCAGTATTTGTATGCACCATGGCGGAGTGAGTATTTTGAAAAAGAAAAAAGCATTTGTCCATTTTGTGATTGTGCTAATAAGATCAAAAGCGATGAAGATTTAGGCGTAATTTTTAGAGCAAAGCATTGTTTTGGAGTGATGAACCGCTATCCTTATTCTGTGGGGCATTTTATGGTGATTCCTTATGTACATGAAGAGCATATAGAAAATTTAAGCGATGAAATTTGGCAAGAAATGAGCCATTTTGTGCGTTTGGGAGTGAAAATTTTAAAAGAGCAAATTCATGCAAATGGGGTCAATATCGGTATGAATTTAAGCAAAGATGCAGGAGCTGGCATAGCACCTCATTGTCATTATCATCTAGTGCCACGCTGGGCAGGAGATACAAATTTTATCACAACCATAGGAGAAACTAGGGTTTGTGGTACTAATATCGAGCAAGTTTATCAAAAACTTGTTTTGGCTTTTAAAAATGCTCAGTGAAGTTGAATTTGCAGAGTTTCAAAAAGAAAATTTCTCTCTTTTAATCGATGCAAGAAGCCCTAGAGAATTTTTGCATTCTCATTTGATAGGAGCTTTAAATTTTTATGCACTCAATGATGAAGAATATCAAGAAATAGGAACGATTTATAAGAAAAATCAAGCTTTAGCCAAGGCTAGGGGTGCGAGTTATATTTGTCAAAATACCGCTAAGCATATATTAAAAATCACCCAAAATTTTCGCATAGGAGAAAAGGTGGGGATTTATTGTTCTCGTGGGGGTTTGCGTTCAAAGTCTATCGCAGTGATTTTAAGTGAGCTTGGCTTTAGAGTGGTGCGTTTAAAAGGTGGCTTTAAAGCTTATAGAACTTTTGTAACGCATTATTTTGAAAATGAAATAAATTTTGATTTTTTTACTCTTTGCGGCAATACAGGCTGTGGAAAAACAGAGCTTTTAGAACAACTCCCACAAGCTATAAATTTGGAAAAAATAGCAAATCATTTAGGCTCGTCTTTTGGTGATATTTTAGGAAAACAACCTACGCAAAAAGCTTTTGAAGCAGAACTTTTTCACAATATGCAAAATTTAGAAAATTTTGCTTTCATAGAAAGTGAAAGTCGCAAAATAGGGGATATCATCTTACCTTTGAAATTTTATGAAAAAATGCAAAAGGCTTTTAAAATTTATTGTTTTTGTTCTTTGGAAAATCGCGTTAAAAGAATACAAAAAATTTATCAAGAGAAAATGACTCCTTTAAAATTTCAACAATGTGTGCAAAAAATCAGCCCTTATATCAGCTTAAATTTACGCCAAGATTTGCTTCAAAGTTATGAGAGAAAAGAATGGCAAAGGCTTATTACTATGCTTTTGGAGTATTATGATAAAACTTATAAAAAACCAGATAAGATTGATCTTGAGTTAAATACTGATGATATTTTAAAAGCTAAAGAAGAAATTTTAAGATATTTTAAGCTAAAAAACTACATTTTAATTTAATTTTTTTATCACTTTGCAAAAAAATTATACTATTTTCTTTAAAAAAATAAAAAAATCACAAATTTCTTTTTTATTTTTGAAATTGTTATTTTTTAATTTCTCAAAGTATTGTAAATTAGGCTTTTAGATATTGTTTTTTCATTTACCCTAAATTTTTATATAAAAGTAATATTTATTACATAAATCATTTTATTTAGGGCTTTTAAATGTAGTTTTTATAGTATTTAAAAGCCAATCATGTATTTATTTTTTTGTTTAAAATATGGATATTATATTTCAATGAGAATAAAATAATAAATTTTAATTTAATTTATAATTAAGCTAAATTTAATTAGAATTGCACTCGTTTTTTGCGATGTTACAAAACATTGTTATTTTAATTTTATTTTCCAAGGACATCTATGCCAGCTATTAAGCTTTTTAACTTCACGGGGGCGGGGTATAGAGAAATTTTGTTTTAAACTTTCTATTGTTACCTTCTTAAGTATCAACGCTTTTGCAGCCACTCAAGCAAATA
>NZ_VOAQ01000017.1:0-64042 GCF_008000505.1 Campylobacter sp. 2014D-0259 | reverse complement strand
ACTTCTATAGTAGAAACATTTTTTGTTTTATGGTTGATAAAATCAAAGAATGAAGTTAAACCTGTTTGGATAGCTGCAAGTGGAGAGAGGTATTTTGATACGATGAAATAAAGGAGGATTACGCTAATAATACTTGTAAAAATAACAATCGCAGTTTGTATAAATGCAATTTTATAAACTGGAGCTTCTATTTGTTCTATTGGCTCTCCAACGCAAGCAGTATAAACCCCAGAAACTTTTGTACACACAGCAAATCTTTCACTACCATCTTTTGGTCTAGTATATTCAAAAGGTTCAAAATTTTCTTTAATTTTTGCAAGATTTGCAATTGCACTAATATCATAACCTTGTTGCAAAAGAGTTTTGTCTGTAGAAGCAAATACTTTATTTTCTTCATCAAATACAAAAGTTCTACCTGGTAAATTCTCAAATTCTGCTTGCAAATCTGTTACAAGAACATCCACAGCTAAAACCCCTATAAATTTACCATCTTTATAAAGAGGGGTAGAATATGTAAAACAAGGTAAATTTGTAGTTGCATCTATATAAGATGGGGTAACATAAAGTTTATTTGTTTTTACTGCTTCTATATAATACTCTCTTGTTCTAGCATCATAATTATCAGCTTTTCCATAAGTTCCAAAATCTACTTTTTTAGCATCAGAATCTGGATCACTTACAACAAGTTCTCCGTTTGGTTGAGCGATATAAACTGCTAAAAATCTTCCAGCATCTCTAAAATTCTTTAAATCTTTTCCAACATAACGCATTAAAGCATCTTGACTATCTAACTGTTCTACAGGATGCTTTAAAATACTTTTAGCCAAACTTTCAAGAGCTAAAGAATTTCTTGCCTTAAAAGACTCCATAGAATTTTTAGCTGTTTTAACATAGTTTGTTTCAGCTTTTACAACTTCATGAAAAATTGCTTGCTTTACAAACATAAATGTTATAACACCTAAAATTACCAAACACACTACTGCGATTAAATTTGCAATCAGTGCAACCTTCAATTTTACGCTTTTCATAATTTAAGCGCTCCTTTCTAATATTATTTTATAGGGATATCTACATAAAGTTTTAGAATTATAAATTAAAAAATTTAAATTTTTACTTAAATCTAAAAGTGATAAAAAAATTTCATTTAATAAATATTTAAATTAATTTATATTTATTATTTTTATTTAAAGTAATATTGCTTCGAAAATTCTATGTATTAAGCTTAATATCGTTATAATTTGGAAAAAATTTATATCGAAGGAAATATTTTGAAAAAAATTATATTATTTATCTTATCTTTAGGGATATTTTATACTTTCACACAAGCTAAAAATTTAGAGCAAGAACAAAATACTAGTAGCAATTTAGTTAGTGTCAGTATAGCACCTCAAGCATTTTTTGTTAAAAAAATAGCTGCAGATACTCTAGATGTCAATGTTATCTTACCTCCAAATAGCAATGAGCATAATTTTGAATTTAAACCAAACACTATGAAAAAACTTGAAAAAAGTGATATTTATTTCACCATAGGCTTAGAATTTGAAAAAGTTTTTACGGATAAATTTAAACAAAATTTTCCAAAACTTCAAGTTGTAAATATGCAAAAAAACATAGCTTTGATTCAAACTCATGATACGCACGAACACTCTCATGAGCATGAGCACCATGAACATGAGCATTTTGATCCTCATACTTGGCTAGATCCTATTTTAGTCCAAACTATGGCTTTAAATATTTATGATGCCTTGATTCAAAAATATCCACAAAATAAAAATTTATATAAACAAAATTTAGATAAATTTTTAGCAGAATTAGATAGTTTAAATTTACAAATTGCCTCAAAATTAGAAAAATTAAAAAATAGAGAATTTGTAGTTTATCATCCTTCTTGGACATATTTTGCAAAACGCTATAATCTTACGCAAATTCCTGTAGAAATTTTAGGCAAAGAACCAAAAAGCAAAGATTTGCAAAAACTTATCACTCTAATGAAAGATAAAAATTTAAAAGTCATTTTTGTTCAAAATGGTTTCCCTGAAAATGCAACAAAAACACTTGCTAAAGAATGTGATGCAAAAATTTACAAAATAGATCATTTATCTTATGACTGGGAAAATGAGCTTTTAAAAACTGCTGATGCCTTTTCTCATAATTTATAATCAGGTTTTTTGATGCTTTTTTTTAAAATTTCTAATCTAAACTACGCTTATGATAATGAAATCATCTTAAAAAACATCAATCTTAGCTATGACAATAAAGACTTTCTCTCTATCATAGGTCCAAATGGCGCAGGAAAATCAACACTCGTAAAACTTATCTTAGGACTTTTAAAATCCAAAAATGAAATCCATTTCAAAGCTCTTCAAAGAAAAGAAATAGGCTATGTTCCTCAACACACTCTAGCCAATCCTAATTTTTGTCCAAGAGTACTTGAAATCGTTCTTATGGGACTTGTAAGTAAAAAAATTTTTGGTTTTTATGGGAAAAAAGATAAAGAAAAAGCTATGCAAGCTTTAAAAAGCGTAGGAATGGAAAAATTTTGGAACAAAACAATTAATTCTCTAAGCGGAGGACAAAGACAACGTGTTTTTATCGCAAGAGCCTTAGCTAGTGAATGCAAAATGCTTATTTTAGATGAACCTACCGCAAGTGTTGATAACAAATCTGCTATACAAATTTTTGAACTTCTAAGCTCCTTGCACCAAAAAGGCATGGGAATTTTACTCATTTGTCACGATATCAACCTTGTATTAGCTTATAGCGATAAAATTGCACATTTAAACAAAGAACTTTTCTTGCATACCAACACTAAAGAAAAAGAAAAAAGTTCATTTTTAAAACATTTATACGAAAACCACTCTCATTTTTGTGATGTGGAGATGAGTTTAAATACTTGTTTTTGCGATGAAGAAAATTGCGATAGTAAAAAACTATGCGAACAAGAATTTACAAGAAGAAATTTGAAAAAAACAGAATTTAAAAAAGAAAATTTTTGTTTAAAATTTTCAAAGGAAAATAATGCTTGAAATTTTAAATTTCACCTTTTTTCAAAACGCTTTATTAGGAGCGATTTTAGTCAGTATAGCTTGTGGGATAATAGGTACTTTGGTGATGATAAATCGCCTTTTTTCTATGGCTGGAGGTATAACACATGGGGCTTTTGGTGGTATAGGTATAGCTTTTTATTTTTCTTTACCTATTTTATTAAGCACGGGAATATTTACTTTATTTTTGGCTTTTTTAGTAGCTTTTTTAGCTAAACGCTATGAACACAGAAGTGATAGTATTATCGCTGTAATCTGGGCTTTTGGAATGGCTGTTGGGATTATTTTAATCGATTTAAGCCCTAGTTATAACACAGATTTAATGGCTTATCTTTTTGGGAGCATTTTAGCTGTAGGAACACAAGATTTATGGCTTATGGCTTTGGTTGATAGCGTGGTGGTACTTTTGATCTTTTTATTTTATAGACAATTTGAAGCATTAAGCTTTGATGCAGAATTTGCAAAAGTTCGTGGTATCAATACAAGTTTTTTTCATTATCTTTTAATCGCCCTTATGGCTTTTTGTATAGTTATTTCTATACGCCTTGTAGGGCTTATTTTGGTTATGGCTTTACTTAGTATCCCAAGCTTTATTGCTGAAAATTTTACTAAAAGACTTGGCTTTATCATGATTTTGGCAAGTTTTTTAAGTATGATTTTTTGTGTTTTAGGACTTATACTTAGCTATTATCTTAATCTCTCAAGCGGTGCTTGCATTATAGCTGTAGCTTGCTTTGGTTTTTTAGTGCATTTGATAGGAAAATTTTTAAAAAGGTAAAGGTGCAAAACACACTTGCACTTTTATATCTTTTTGCCCTTGTTCTTTAAAATACAAATGCTCACTTGCCTTAAAAACAAAAAATTTTTCTGCAATTTTTCTTTGTAAATGTTGAGTTTTTTCACATAAAGGATACACAAGTTTAATATCATAAATTTTAAATTTGCAAGCATAAGCAAACATTTGATACAAATCGCTTTGTGCTATACCCTGTTTTTTCTCATCTTCACTATCATTTGGAATTTTCCATTTGGTATCTAGGATCGTTTTATTTTCTATATATAAATCAGGCTTTAACATGAAACAATTTTCATCATTTTTTGAGATTAAATACTTTCCACTATTTTGGACTTTAATATCTTGAGTTGGATTTACTTTTTTTAGCATATAAGCTACATAATCTTCAAAAATTTTCTCCATAGGAAAAAGCAAAGCAAAAGCTTCATTTTTACCATGATAAGGCATAAAACTTTCATTTTTTAAGAAAATTTTACACCACAAAAGCAAGTTTTCATAATAATCAAAATGTCTTGAAATTTTATAGCTAAAATCTTTTTCATAATTTTTAGAAAATTCTACCTCATCGAGAATTTGCATAGATTTTATAAGTCTAAATTTATTCAAACTTGTTTTGGATTTTAAAAAATTTAGCGTTGATTTTATCAAACGATTGGGTGCTATATCTAAAACAAACTCATCATTGCTTGTAAAAAATCTTTCTTTGTGTATCAAATTTCGCTTGATATGCTCGTTAAATAGTAATTTTCCCTTCAAAAAAGCCCTATTTTCTTCGCAACTTAGATAAGATCTCATCAAGCCTTTTTTATACACGCTATCAAATTCATCTAAAAACATAGTGATAAACACTTCAAATAAAGGAATTTTAGAACTTTGTAAAGATGAAATTTGCGATTTTTTAAAGGGAGAGTTTTTTAAGGTTTTTAGCATATTTATCAAAAGATTTTTAGGATTAAATTTAAAATCTTGTTCATAAAAATCATTATTTTTAGAAATATTGTCTAATTCATAGTATCTTCTTAGTTTTTCTTTATCGTGATTTGAAGAGCTATCTTCTTTTTTATAGCTATCTAAATTCGTGCATTTTGGCAAGATCTCCAAAACCCCACTTTTAGTCTGTATAATGCCGACATAATTTTTAGCTTTTAAGGTATTTTTATTTTTAAAGCCTAGAAGATTTTCATTATTTTTTGCAAAATCTTCTAATTCTTTATAAAATCTTTCAGCTTTTTCTTTGAAAATTTCTTTTAAATCTTCTTTAGAAAAAGCTTGGTGTTCGATGATGGAAAAAGTGCTATTCATTTTCGTTTTTTAATTTATTTGCTATTTCATCATTATAAATTGCTTGATATATTTCTATTTTATCCCAAATTTTATCATCAAATGAAGCAATATTATAAATGCTTCTCTCGCTATTAACACTATCTAGATTTTTTATTTTTTGAAGATATTTATCATCTTTTTTATCTTCAAAAATCATACCATTATCATTTAAAACCGCATTAATCAAAGCATAATCATTATAAAAATACTCTTGCAAAAGCGGGATAATTTTGTTTTGAAAAATACTTTTTAAATCATTTAAATTTTCAACACCTATAAAAAATGCGTGTCCTATGGTTTTTTCTCTATCTAGTAAATATTCTATACGAGTGTTTATAGCTTTTAATAATTCTTGTAAATTAATACCTTCGCAATCCATAGATAATTTGCTCACATCAGGCATCATCTCAATAAATTCAAATCTTCTTCGCAAAGCTGTATCAAGAGAAGTTATGCTTCTATCGGCTGTATTCATAGTGCCTATGATATAAACATTCTTAGGCACTCCAAATTCTTTTTTACTATAAGGCAAAATTACTTTTAACTCTTCTTTTTCACCTATCCTTTTGCTAGGCTCTATCAAGGTTATAAGCTCACCAAAAATCTTACTTACATTACCACGATTGATTTCATCTATGATGATTATATAAGGTAAATTTGTTTTTTCATCTTTTTCTTTGTAATCTTCTAAACCCTGCGATTTTAAATAATTTAATATAGCTCTAACATATACTGAATTATATATTTCATCTATATTAGAAGTTTTATATAATTTTTCTATATTATCTATACTGACTGGATAATCTTTATGATTTTTACTCATATCATCAAATTTAATTCTAAATGTTTTTCCATTTCTATATTGAATAGAATATTTAGTATTTGGTAATTCAAAATATTTTTCTGGATTATTATCATCTATTTTTGCTTTTTCTTTTAATTTATCTATATAAAAATTAAAATTTTTTATACTATCCCTATTTTCTAAAGCTTTTTCGCAAAGTTCTTTAAAAATTCCATCTTTTATTTCATATTTTATTTCTTTAGAATTTTCTTCACTATCTATGCGAGGCTTTATACCTTCTATAAATTCTTCATATCCATAACTTTGATGAAAGGTAGTAAAAACTATTTGCCCGTTTTTTACATACTCATCAAACAATTTTTTTCTATTTATTCTATCATCTTCGCTTGGAATTTGTATTTTTTCTTCTTTTAATATAATCTCCAAAGCCCTATCTATAGTATGATAAGTTTTTCCTGTCCCTGGAGGTCCATAAAGAATTTGATTTAAAGGCGTATTGTTCTTCATCATATTATAGTCCTTTATAATTTTAAAATCATCTTTAGATAAATTATTTATATAGTTTGATAAGTATAAAAATACATCAAATAACCTATCCTTTATTTCTTCAAATTTATCAATCTTTTCTTCTAATTTATAATCGAGTATATTGTCTTTTTGTATTTTAAGCAATGCATTACACTTCTCTTCTTCTTTGGCAACTATACGCATATAAATATCATCCCTTGACACTCCAAACCATATATAAATACCATGCCAAGCAGATCTACCTTTTTTAAACTTTATATACTCTTCTTCTTTAATTTCTTTATATAATGCAAACCCTTTATATTTATCCTTTTGGAGTGTTTGCAATCCGGTATATAATTTCCACTCATAGCTTTCAAAAAAATTTTGAATATCTTCTATGTCGTCCTTGAAAGTAGAATTGCGATCATTGTAAAATTTCATTGCCAAATCAATCATTTTTTTAAAAATATCTTGGATTTCTTTCTTGTTATTTTCAGAAAATATTTTTGTCATTTAACATCCTTGATTTTTGTTTTTTATAAAAAATAATTAAATTATATTAATATTTAACTTAAATTTACCATATAACAAAAGTTTTAGCTTTTCTTATATCGCTAAAATTTATAGTAGTTTTTTCTTTATTTTCTAAATTTTCTAAAGTGATATTTTCATCATCTACAGCAATGATTTTTGCTTCGAATTTTTCTTTTTCATTGGTTGTGATCTTCACAAGTTCACCTATACTTTTAGCAAAGTGTTCTATCTTACTCAGTTTTCTTTCAAGTCCTGGTGAAGATACTTCTAAAAAATACTCCCCATTTACAGGTGGCTCTACGTCAAAAATAGGCGATAAAATTTCACTAAGTCTTGCACAATCATCAAGATTTACCCCGCCTTCTTTTTGCACATAAATTCTATAAATTTTTCTGCCATTTTCACTTACTAGCTCATCATCATAAAAACTAAGTCCTGCTTCTTTGCAAAGGGCTTCAAGATTCATTTTTATCCTTTTTTATTTTTTCAAAAAGTGCGTCCATGTGGTTTTGATACTCAAGTCTATCATCAAATTTAAAGTGAAAATTCGGACACCTATACCAGCCCTGCTCACTCATGCAGTAATTTTGCAAAGCTCTACTTGCCTTTTTTAAAGAAGATAAAATTTTTTCTTGCTCATGAACATTAAAAAACATTTTATCAAGATACACAAAAGCATCGTATCTGCCTTTTTTACACTCTACATCCACTACACACAAATTTTTCAAATTTTCATCATCTAAATTTGCTAAAGCTTCAGGGATCAGCTCTTTTAAGATACTTTCAGTGCGTAGTTTTTTAATCTCACTTGGATTCATAGACTTGCTTGTTCCTGTACTTCTTTATAGCTTTCTATATAATCACCCACTCTCATATCATCGCACCCTTCTATACCTACGCCACATTCATAGCCTTTTGCCACTTCTTTAGCATCATCTTTAAAGCGTTTAAGCGAACTTACATTGCCTTCATAAACCACAACTCCATCACGGATAAGGCGAATTTTGGCTCCACGGTTAATCACCCCTTCAGTTACCATACAACCTGCGATTTGTCCGATTTTTGGCACATTGATCACTTGTCTAATCTCTGCTTGTCCTAATTGCTCTTCAGAAATAATCGGACTCATCATACCACCAAGCAAGGCTTTTACATCATCTAAAAGATTATAAATCACATTATAGGTTTTAATTTCTACGCCTTTATCTTTAGCACGCTCTTTAACTTCCCCTGTTGGGCGTATGTTAAAACCTAGTACTATAGAGTTTTCACTCGCACTTGCAAGCTCTATATCACTTTGTGTGATCCCTCCTACCCCACTATGAATGATATTCACTTTGATTTCATCATTTCTAAGTTTTTCTAAACTTGCTTTTAAGGCTTCTAAAGATCCTTGTACATCAGCTTTTAAAATAACAGGCAAGGCTTTTAGATTGCCTTCTTTGATCTTAGCTCCAAGCTCATCAATGCTAACTTTAGTAGATTTGCTAAGTTCTTTTTGGCGATTGTATTCGTGGCGTTTATTAGCGTATTCTCTTGCTTCTTTATCGGTTTTTACTGCGATTAAAATTTCACCTGCATCTGCTACTTCACTAAGTCCTACGATAACCCCACATTCGCCTGGTTTGATTTCCTTTAAAGCTTTACCTTGATCATCACTCATCGCACGCACTTTCCCATAAGCCTCACCTGCAACCACAGTACTTCCTACAGTAAGTGTTCCATTTTGCACGATGATAGTAGCTACCGCACCACGCCCTTTTTGCACAGAACTTTCTATAATGCTTGCTTTAGCAAAACTTTTTGGATTGGCTTTAAGTTCTAAAATATCAGCTTGTAAAAGCACGATCTCAAGCAAATCTTCAATCCCCATTCCTGTTTTAGCCGAAACCCCTACAAATTCATAAGATCCGCCCCATTCTACTGGCATGATTTCCATTTCTGCGAGTTGAGTTTTTACCATATCAGGATTTGCTGCTTCTTTATCCATTTTGTTAATAGCAATAATAATAGGCACACCTGCTGCTTTAGCATGATTTATCGCTTCTTTAGTTTGTGGTTTTACCCCATCATCTGCGGCCACAACGATGATTACAATATCAGTGATACTTGCACCCCTTGCACGCATAGCAGTAAAAGCTTCGTGACCTGGAGTATCGATAAAAGTAATTTTACGCCCATTTTTTTCTACCATATAAGCACCCACGTGCTGAGTAATACCCCCTGCTTCACCACTTGCAACGCGTGATTTTCTGATATAATCTAGCAAAGAAGTTTTACCATGATCAACATGCCCCATGATAGTAATCACAGGTGCTCTAGTCACTAAATCTTTTTCATCAATCTCTTCTTCATAGTCTTTTACATAATCAAACTCATCAGCCTCGTTAATGATATTGATCTCTATACCAAATTCAGCAGCCAAAATTTCAATCGCATCTTCATCTAAGAAATCATTTTTTGTTGTCATCATTCCAAGCATGAAAAGTTTTGAAATCACTTCACTAGTGCTTTTTCCTATCTTATCAGCGAATTCATACACACGAATTTCTTTAGAAATAGCAACGCTACTTACTTCTTCTACTTCCTTTTTTTCAATCTTTTTAGGTGGTTTTTTACGACTTCTTCTTTGAATTCCACCTTCAAGTCCAAAACCCGCAGAATTTCCAACAGCTTGTCTTATAAAATTAGGTTGTTTTTTATTGATATTTTGTGGTTTTTCTTGTTCTTTTACACTAAAATCAGGCAACACTACCTCATCTTCATCATCTAAAGAAATATCGCCAAAATCATGTTCATCTAAAAAATTCATTTTTTCGGTACTTTCTTTTTTACTCGCGACAAAAGATTTTTTTTCTTTTTTCTTTTTCTTTAAACTCTCATCAGCATTTGAAAACATGGTTTTTAAACTTAAGCGCTCTTCATTATTGATAGATATATCATTTGAATTTTTTACTTCTTCTTTTTTAACTTGAATTTCTTCTTCGTCTTTTTTCTTTTTAACAATAACAAGTCCGCGTCTTTTGGCTAAAGTTGCACTAGCAAGGCTTTGTGGCTTATGAGCATCAATAATTTCTTGTTTTTCTTCTTTTGCATTTTCTTTTTCAACTTTTAATTCTTCTTTTTTAACTTCTTGTTTAAGCTTTTCTTCTTTTTTAGGTTCTTTTTTTTCAGATTCATTTAGCTTTTCTTGTTCTTTTATATTTTCTTTTTTAGGCTTTTTTGCCGTAGGAGTTTTGATATTTTTCTTAAAAGCTTCTGGAATTTCTCTTGTTTGTATATACTCATAAATAGCTGCCGCAATCTCAGGTTCTACAGCATTTGATGCTGTTTTAATTCCAAGCCCTAATTCATTTGCCTTTTCAATAATTTCCTTACTATCATAACCTAATTCTTTTGCGATTTCATGAATTCTAATCTTTGCCATTTAAAAATATCTCCTTAAGTCCTTGCTGAGTAATTTTAGTATTTAAATTTTTACATATTTTAGAAAATGCTTTTTGCAAGATTTTATCTTCTTTTTCAATACAATTTTGACATAAATACCCGCTTCTTCCATGTTCTGCTTTAGGCACAATATCTCCTAAAACAACTTTAAATCTAAATAACATATTTTGCTCAAAGCGGTTTTTACACACTATGCACATTCTAATTGGTATATGTTTTTTCAAAATTATATCTTTTTTTTATATTTTTTAGCAAATTTCAAAGCCATTATCATCAAATTCTAAATATCGCACACGAAAATCTTTAAATTTTGTTTGCATTTTCTTTGCCAAAGCTAAAGCATCATCTTTGAAAGCTAAAGAAAAAAAGCTCGATCCCGAACCTGAAAGTGTGCTCATTAAAGCTTTATTTTCTAAAGCAAATTTTTGTACTTCAAAAAGCTCAGGTAAGTTTTTCATACGATTGATTTCATGAAGCTTATCTTGACTTGCAAATTTTAAAAATTCATATTTTTTCTCCAAAAAACAAGCGGTTAAAAATGAAGCATGAGAAAGGTTGAAAACCGCATCATTAAAACTTAAATTTTTAGCCAAAGCTTGGCGTGATTGTTCCGTGCTCATTGCCAAATTTGGGATCACAACCACAGCAGCTAAATCTTTATCAATCTCTTTTTTGATGCTATAAACTTTATTTTTTTCAACCAAAGAACACACAAAACCACCAAGAGTAGCTGGAGCGATATTATCTGGATGGTTTTCATAAATTAAAGCTTCATCTAAAATACGTTCTTTTTCTACCTTAAATCCACTCATATAATAAGCACTGGCAATAGCTCCAACAATCACAGCTGAAGAGCTTCCTAACCCTCTTGAAAGAGGAATGTTATTTTGAAAAATAAAGCGAAAATTATCTTTTTTTCCGCTTAGTTTTTCATAAATTTCATAAAAAATATTTACAAATATATTGTTTTTTTTAAGAAAAATATTATCACTGCCCTCACCTCCAATACTAATGCTAAAAACACCTGATTTTTGGATTTGAGTTTCATTAAAAAGCTTTAAACTAAGTCCTAAACAATCAAAACCTGGCCCTAAATTCGCACTCGTAGCGGGAACTAAAATTTTCAAATTTCATCCTAAATTGCATCTAAAAAATAAAAGGGAAGATTATCATTATTTAGTTTAAGCTCTTGTAAATTTTTTGGTAAAAAAAACTCTGCTGGGATATTTTGCTCTAAACAAATTTCACCTTCCTTATATACAAAACAAAAATTTTTATTTGCACTTATGGGTTTATAGCCATTTAATTCAAAAGCACTCACCGCAAATAAAGGAATATTTTTTACTATACTTAAAGTACTCAAACTTACATAAGAAATTTTAATCCCCATATAAGAACCTGGACCATTAGCATAGATTAAACTTGTAAAATCATATTCTTTAAGCAATTCATCTAAAATTTTTGGTAAAAATTCGCTTGCTTTTTCTTCACTTTTATAAGTTTTTATAAGTTTATCATCTTGATAAATTCCGATCATCAAAGGCTTAGATAAAGCATTAAGCAAAAGAGAGGTTTTTATGCAAATACCTTTTCATAAGCTTTTTGGGTTGTTTTTTCAAGGCTTACAATTTCATAAGCATCTTTATCTTTTAAAACTTCTTTAGTAAGTAAATGATTTAAATGATGACTCCCAGCATATGAAGTATAATCCCCAAAAACACGATATCCAAGCAAGGTTAAATCTCCAATTGCATCTAAAATTTTATGTCTTACAAACTCATCTTTGAAACGCAAACCTTCAGGATTTAAAATACGATTTTCATCTACCACTATAGTATTTTCTAAACTTCCACCTAGTGCTAAATTCATACTCCTAAGAGCTTGAACATCTTTTAAAAAACCAAAAGTTCTAGCCCTTGCTATGTTTTCTATATAATTTTTTTTGCTGAATTCAAAATTGTAACTTTGTTCACCTATAACAGCATTGTCAAATTTAATTGTGTAATTAATACGGGGTTCTTTAGTAGGAGTTAAACGCACAAATTTATTACCATCTCTTACTTCTATAGGCTTTTTAATTACCATAATTTTTTTAGGCGCATCAAGTTCTTTTACCCCTGCTTCATCAAGCATCATACAAAAACTAATACTTGATCCATCCATAACAGGAGCTTCATTTGCATTTAAAACTATGCGTACATTATCGATTCCATAAGCATTAATCGCACTCATTAAATGCTCTATTGTAGAAATAAATCCACGATTATCTCCTAAAACAGTTGCCATTTGAGTATTGATCACATTTTCAGGACTTGCCTTATAGCTTGCATTAAGATCGCTTCTAAAAAATACTATACCACTATTTGCTTCTAAAGGCTCTAAAGTAATTTCTATAGGTTCACCCTTATGAAGTCCTATACCTACGCCTTTGACAGTTTTTGCTAAAGTTAATTGTTTCATTAATTTTTTCCTAAAATTATCTTTTTACCATCATTTAAAACATTGTAAATATTATTTTCTATCCATTTTTTATCTTGCCATTGTTCAGGACGCGTTTCAACTCCTTGAACCAAAACTCCAAAATGCAAATGATCACCTAAGGCTAAACCACTTGTTCCTGTTTTGCCTATAATGCTTTGTTTATTAATCATTTCATCTAAATCAACATTTTTAGAAGAACAGTGCCCATAAAGACTATATACTCCAAAACCATGATAAACAATTAAATTTAAACCATAAATTCCATTTTCAGCAGCAAAAACAACCTTGCCTGCGTTATTACTTATGATAGGAGCTTGTGCTACGCTTGCTAGATCAAGCCCCATATGATAAGAATCACTCACAAATTGCCCATTATAAGAATAATACCTATGATCAGCAAAATCCGCTACTTTCATACCATTTTTAAGAGGTAAAAATAAATTCAAATCAAAATTATCAATTTTTTCCTCAGGTACTTTTGAAGTGATTTCATGGATAAGTTCTTCATTGCTATTTCTTAAAGTTTCATTGACAAACTTAAATTTTTCATAACGATTGAGATTATTATCTTTTGGAGCGTATTGATTAGCTAAATTCTCAATCTTTCCATCTAAAAATTTATCCGTTAAATTAATATTTGAAACACGATATTTACGATTAACAAAATAATACCTTATACGTTCTTTTGAAATATTTCCCGCTTTATCCGTAGCGATAACAAATGCGCGAAATTCCTCATCCCTTGCATCCCAAGCAATCAAAGCCGCATAATACCCTTCTTTTACATAAGGTGTAACTTTAAAGATTTTACCTTTATTTGTTTCTATATACACCTTATCTAAATTAGCATCATCGGCCTTAAAAACAACTGCCCCAGCACCGCCTTGCTCGATTTGGTAAGAATTGCTTATGATATTGATTTTTGGAGCCGTATTATCTACTAATACCGCAATTTGTTTTCTTGCTTCATTGCCACTAAAAAATTTCCAAAAACTAGAATCTTTAGCTATCACCTCCAAAACAAAAGATTTTACATTTTCTTTGTAACCAAATTTTGGCAAAGCAACTTGTAAGGTAATATCTTTTAAATTAGAAATCTTTTCATCTGCTATAACCATTGCACTAGTATTGTCGTCTTTATGCAATATAATTTGTACATTTTTGATAGAACTTTCATCATCTTTAACATGCACTAAAATAGGTTTTTTAAGATCAGTATATACAACATCTGGCATTAAAATTTGAGGAGGATTTTTTTCAAAAATACTTAATCTTGAAATAAAAAAAATCAAAATTGCTATTAAAACTAAAATTAAAACAGATAAATAAGTTTTGCCTTTTCTTTTTGCCATAACCTTCCTTAAAAATTTTCAATGTTTTTGTTGTTTTTAGTATAAATTCTATTATATTTTCAGTAAATATCTAGCAAATTTATAAAATTTCTCTTAGAGTATTAGCTTGTTTCATCCATTCTCTTAATTCATCATTTTTGTCTAATTGTATCATTTGTTTACATCTCTCTAATTCTTGTTGAAAAAAATCAATAGAACTTAATAAGTTATCTTTATTTTGTAAAAAAATACTTTCCCACATTTGTGGCGATGATTTGGCAATTCTGCTCATACCTTTAAAAGATCCTCCAGCTAAATGAACAATATTTCTTTTATCTTCTTCTTTCATTACAAAATTTGCCAAAGAAAAACTTATAACATGAGGCAAATGTGAAATGATAGCAGCATGATGATCATGGGCTTTACTATCCATAAAAACAATTTTCATCCCTAAATGAGAAAAAATTTCTACCGCTCTTTTTTGATGCAAATCATCAGCTATTTCACTATCGCAAAGAACACAAACTGCATCTTTATAAAGCTCTTTAAAAGCTGCTTTTGGACCTGAATTTTCAGTTCCTGTCATAGGATGAGCAAAAAGAGTTTGTTTGATTAAATTCTTAGGCAAACTTTCTATAATTTTTCTTTTTGTACTTCCAAGCTCTATAATTGTTACATTAGAAGGCAAATCAACTAACTTTTGCAAAATTTCTATAATAGCATTAACAGGAGTTGCGACAAAAATCATATCACATAAAGCTAAATCTTTAAATTCTATAAGCTCATGAATAAGACCTAATCGCAGGGCATCTTTTTCATTTTCTTTACTTAAATCCATACCATAAACACAAGAAATAAGCTTATTTTCTTTCAAACAAAGCCCTAAAGATCCACCCATAAGCCCAAGCCCTATAATTGCTATTTTCATACTTTCTACCTTAGTTTTTTTGTTAAATTTTTTTTGCTATTATACAGCTTTTAATAAAGCTTTAGGTAAAAAATCAATGAAAAAACATCTTATTAGTATTTGTGCTTTAGTTGCTATAGCCAATGCAGCAACCATTAAAGATATTAAATTTATCGGATTAAATCATTTATCGAACACAAGCGCTATAAATATCACGGGGCTTAAAATAGGCGAGGAAATAAATCCTGCAAAAATCAACACTGCTATTCTTAATCTTTATAAACAAAATTATTTCGAAAATATTGCAGTAGAAAACAACAATAGAATTTTGGAAATTATAGTTACCGAAAAACCAACTATAGCAAAGGTTACTATCACAGGTATAGCTTCAAATGATAGAAAACAAGTTGAAAGTATTTTAGGGATTAAAAGAGGCACACTACTTGATGAAGGAAGTATAAAAGAAGCTATTGAACGCATTAAAGCTTATTATGAAGCAAAAAGTTATTTTGATACTATTGTAGAATACAAAAAAAAGACTTTAGAAAATACCGATGGACTAGAGCTTGAATTTATAGTAAATCGTGGCGAAAATATCATTATTGATAATGTTCATTTAAGTGGAGCCAAGAAATTTTCATATTCTGATATAGAACCTGCTGTTGTTAACAAAGAAAAAGAATTTATGGGATGGATGTGGGGACGCAATGATGGAAAATTAAAAGTTTTTGAACTTAGTAACGATAGTTCAAGAATTGCTGATGAATATATGAAAAAAGGATATTTAGATGTTCAAGTATCCTCGCCTTATCTTAAAACCTACACAGATACTTATCAAGCAAATTTGACTTATTTTATCAAAGAAGGAAAGCCTTATAAAATTAAAAGTATAAGCATAGAAAATCCTTTATTTGATGATAAACAAAATGCACAAACCGTAAAAGATTTAAGATCAAGTGCTGGCAAAACTATCAATATCGAAGACATTAGAAAAGATGTTAAAACCATAGAAACACAAAGTGCTGATTTAGGCTATGCGTTTGTAGAAGTCTATCCTGATATTCAAAAAAATGATCAAACTCAAGAAGCCACCGTTGTATTTAAAGTAATCCCTCATGATAAAGTTTATATAAGAAATGTTATTATTTCAGGAAATTCACGTACTGTAGATCGCGTCATACGCCGAGAATTATATATAACAGAAGGTAATTTATACAATAGAACAGACTTAAGCGAGTCAAAAAATGCTTTAAAAAGAACTTCTTATTTTGACGATGTAAATATTAAAGAAGAAAAAGTTGATGATACACATATTGATTTGATTGTTGATGTTAAAGAAGCTTCTACAGGAGCTATTTCTGGAGGTATTGGCTATGGATCAAGCGATGGTATTTTACTTAATGCTTCTTTATCAGATACAAATATCTTTGGTTCAGGAATAAAAAGCTCTGTAAGCGTAGATAAAAGCGATGATACCTTATCAGGAAGGATTAGTCTCATAAATCCACGCGTTCTTGATAGTCAATATAGTCTGGGTGGAACACTTTATTCAAATGACTATGAATGGGATAATTATTCAGAAAAAAATTACGGCTTTGATATAACAGTTGGACGCCAATTTGCAAGATACTATAATGTAAGCTTAACTTATAATCTTGAACAAAGCGATATATATCACTTAAGTCCAACTCTTTTAAGAACAGGATATGAACTTGGCAAAAGTATTAAAAGCTCTATAACTCCAGCAATCACCTTTAACAATACAGATGATTATTATCTGCCACGATCAGGTATCATTGCTTCAACTAGTTTAGAATACGCTGGACTTGGCGGAGATCAAGAATTTATTTCATCAAGCTCTAAATTTAACTTTTATCAAGGTTTGCAAGACTATATAGGATATGATCTTATTTATCGCTATAAAGCGAGTTTTTATAAAGTATGGGATGAAGGCTATTTGCCAATTAATCAAAGAATTTATTTAGGTGGTATTAGATCGATACGCGGTTTTGAAAGCAGAACGGTAAGTCCTAAAAACCAATGGGGAGATGAAGTAGGTGGAACCATAGCTTTTGCCAATTCCGTAGAACTTAGCTTCCCTTTGATTGATAGAATCAAACTTCGTGGTAGCGTGTTTTTTGATTATGGTATGATAGGGCGTAAAAATTTAGATGAAATAAAAAGAATGAGTACAGGTATAGGCATTGAATGGATTACACCAATTGGACCTTTACAGCTTGTATTTGCCAAACCTCTTAATGATAAAAAAGGTGATGATACTAATAGTTTTGAATTTAATCTTGGAACACGCTTTTAATGAAAGAATTTTTAGATGCTTGCTTGAATGCAAATTTGCAAATACGCAAGTATCTAAACAATATCCCACAAAATGATCTTAAACTTTGCTCTAAATTAGGCTATGATGAAAATCAAGGCTATGAGCTTGACTTAAAATGTGAACAAATTTTCATAAAATATCTTAGTTGTTTTGGGCAAATTTTTTCTGAAGAAAGTGGCTTGATCGGGAAAGATAACCCAAAACAAATGATTCTTGATCCTTTGGATGGAAGTTCAAATTTTGTTTCTAAAATACCATTTTATGGAACTTCTATAGCTCTCATAGAAAAAGATCAGGCAAAAAGCGCTTTTGTTTGCAATCTTGTCAGTCAAGAAATTTTTGCTTTTAATAACAATCAATCTTTTAAATCTAATCTTTCCGATCCAAAATACTCACCCTTAACACCTAATCTATTTTCTAAAATAGGTATAGTTGAAAAAATTTCACTTTATCCAGAACTTCTCGATTTTTTAACAAAAAATCAATTAAAATTTCGCTCTTTGGGCGCAACAGCCTTAAGTCTCGCTTATGCTTCGTATTTTAGTTTTGTATTAATTCTTGGAAAAACACGAATTTTTGATACAGTAGCTGCTTTAACAATTCATCAAAATTTATATATAGAAAAAAATGAAAATTTCCTTCTCCTAAGCCAAGACAAGAAAATTTTTGATATAATCTTAGAATTTTTAAAAAATAATTAGGTGAATATATGAATTTTGCAGATATTTTTTCAAAAATAAGAAGACAACAACCTAGCGTTAAAGAAGCTCCAAATCACTGGGTAAAATGCCAAAGTTGTCATGCTTTGATGTATTATAAAGAAATAGAATCTTGTTTTAATGTTTGCCCTAAATGTAATTATCACATGAGAATTTCAGCTGATGAACGTATTAAACTTTTAAGCGATGAAGGCAGTTTTATTGAGTATGATGCAAATTTAGAGGCTATAGATCCTTTAAAATTTGTTGATAGTAAATCCTATAAAAAACGCCTTAGCGAAGGTGAAAGTAAAACAGGTAGAAAAAGTTCTGTTATTAGTGGAGAATGTGAAATCAATGGTTTAAAAACCCAACTTGTTGTATTTGATTTTTCTTTTATGGGCGGATCTTTAGGTTCTGTTGAAGGAGAAAAAATCGTTAGAGCTGTACAAAGAGCCATCACAAGCAAAACCCCTCTTGTCATCGTAAGTGCAAGCGGTGGAGCTAGAATGCAAGAAAGTACTTATTCTTTGATGCAAATGAGCAAAACTAGCGCCGCACTTAAACTTCTTAGCAAAGAAAAACTTCCTTATATTAGCATTTTAACTGATCCTACTATGGGCGGAGTAAGTGCTTCTTTTGCTTGGCTTGGAGATTTAATCATCGCTGAACCTGAAGCTTTAGTCGGTTTTGCTGGTGCAAGAGTTATTAAACAAACTATAGGAGCAGATTTACCTGAAGGCTTTCAAAAAGCAGAGTTCTTGTTAGAACATGGACTTATAGATGCCATAGTTGAAAGAGGAGAACAAAAACAATATCTTAGCGATGTGCTAAAATTTTTCAGTGGAAAATAATTTGCAAGTTAATATCTTTTGTATTCAAAAAAGTGATGAATTTAAAACTTGGAGTGAGAAATACTCTAAACTTATTTCTAAATACGCCACTTTAAAAGAAATAAATGTTTTTAATAAAAAAATAGCCTTAGCTCAAAATTTAAATGCCATAGAAGCAAAAAAAAGCTATGAAGAAGCTTTTATGCCTTATAAAAAAGGCTATTGTATCGCTCTTGATGAAAAAGGGAAAGAACTTACAAGTATAGAATTTGCAAAACTCATCCAAGATAAAAATGAATTAAGTTTTTTTATAGGTGGTGCTTATGGTTTAAGAGAAGAATTTAATCAAAGTTTGGATTTTAGACTATCATTAAGCAAACTTACTTTAGCACATCAATTTGTTAAAACCTTACTTTTAGAACAAATTTATCGTGCATTTTGCATCAACAACAATCACCCTTATCACAAATAGAAAGTTTTAAAATGAAAAAAAATGAAATACAAAATTTCAAAAATATTTTAGAAGAAAGAAAAAAAACCATCTTAGAAAATTTGCAAAGCAATTCAAATGAAATCGAAGCTCTTCACAATAGCGTCCCAAGCGATAGTGTAGATTTTTCTATCATAGAAACAGGCTCTCAAATTGACTTTACTATCAGCACCAATCTCAAAGAAGAACTTATAGAAATCGAAAATTCTTTAGATAAAATCAAAAACGGCACTTATGGAATTTGCGAATCTTGCGATGATGAAATCGACTCTCAAAGACTAAAAGTCAAACCTCACGCAAGATATTGTATCACTTGCCGTCAAATTGCAGAACAAGGAAAAAAACATGAAAATTAAACTCTTTTTACTTGCAAGTTTTATTTATATAGCACTTATTTTTGCCTTTGCTTGGCATCTAGAACTAGGAAGCTATACTCTAAATATCAGTACTTATACCTTTGAACTACCTATTATGATATGGCTTGTTATTCCTTTATTTGTTTATATGATTTTAGCCGTTTTGCACATAGCATTTTATGGATTTTTGCGTTATTTAAAATTTAAGCATTTTTTTAAAGATGCAGCTAAATTTGAAGCTTATACTCAAGATTTGCTCCTTGAAAAAGATCTTAAAACCACTTTTCAAACAAAAGAATTTAGAGCTGTGGCACAACTTTTTAAAACCCTAAAAACACATGAAAAAATTCCACACTCAAATAAAATCAATGAAATTTTAGATCTTATTGATGGTTTAAATAAAAACGAATTTTTTAACCTTAGTAAATTTAAACTCGAAAATAACAATGTTTTATATTTGCAAAATGAAAAAAATCATCTCAAAAACGATGCAAATTATGCCTATAGCAAACTTAAAAACCTTAATGAAATCAAAGATGAATTTGAAGAAATTGCTTTTAATACTCTTATAGAAAAAGCTAGTTATGAACAAATTAAAAATGTAAAAATCCCTAAAAAGCCTTCTGAAGTTCTCACACTTATCAAGCGTTTTAAAGAAGGAAATTTAGAACTTAGTGCAGCAGAATACGAAGTTTTACTTTCACACAATATACTAAGCGAAAAAGACTATCTTAACGCAGCAAAACTAAGTACTAAACTTTTAAATCCTGATGCTATTTTAGGAATTTTTAACAAAATTAAAAATGAAAAAAGCGAAGCTTTAAGAGCACATTTATATCTTTTAGCTGAATTTGGACTTTTAGATGAGTTAAGAGAGCAAATTCACAATGATGATAAGAAATTTAATGATTTTAAGGCCTTTTTAGCCTTGCGTGAAAAAAATATCAAAATCAATCTAAACCAACTCATACAATGATAGATTTTAGCAAAAAACCTTTATTTTTAGCTCCTATGGCAGGTTTTTCAGATCTGCCTTTTCGTAATGTAGTAAAAAAATTTGGTGCTGATATTACCATAAGCGAAATGATAAGTTCTAATGCCTTAGTTTATGAAAGTTCTAAAACTCTACATATGCTAGAAAGAGCTGAATTAGAAAATCCTTATATAGTCCAAATTGCAGGTGGAGATAAAGAAGTGCTAAAAAAAGCAGTGCAAATGCTAAATGAAATGGATTTTGTAGATGGGATTGATTTTAATTGCGGTTGCCCTGTAAATAAAGTTGTTAAACAATGCGCTGGTAGTGCTTTGCTAGAAAATTTAGAGCTTTTTAAAAATCTTGTAGGAGTAATTAAAGAAAACAATAAAAAAAGCCTTACAAGTGTGAAATTTCGACTAGGATTTAATGAAAAATATCCTGAAAAAATGGCTAAAATTTGTGAAAGCTTGGGGGTGGATTTTGTAAGCATCCACGGACGCACAAGAAAACAGCTTTATAGCGGAAAAGCCGATTATGAATCCATTGCCAGTGCTAAAGAGAGCGTGAAAATTCCTGTGATTGCAAATGGTGATATTAACGCACAAAACGCTAAAGAAGTTTATGAAATCACAAAATGCGATGGACTCATGATAGGGCGTGCAAGCGTGGGAAATCCTTGGATATTTTATGAAATCAAAAGCGGTAAAAGCGTAGATGAAAAACTCAAAAAAGAAATCATACTCACTCATTTTGATGAAATGATAAAACACTACAAAGATCAAGGCGTAAGTATATTTCGCAAGCATTTACACGAGTATTCTAAAGGCTATAAAGACGCTTCAGCCTTTAGAGATGAAGTCAATCGTATCGACAATACAGAAAAAATGCGAAAAAAAATAGAAGAATTTTTTAGTTTAACTTGATTGATTTTTATAATTTAAAAAACCTTAAGCCTTAATATCTATACTTTTTGGTGTAGAATTTAAAGAAAGGATTTTATTAAATTCTCCTGCATCATCATCACTAAATTTCATACCAAAAAGAAGTTCTAATTCTTTACTAGTGCTAAATTTATCTTTTAATAATTTTTTTACAAGTTCGCTTCTTGTATTATCATCTTTGTAAGTTTCTTTGTTTTTACTTTCTGCTTGTATAGGTTTAAAAGGCTTTTCTTTGCCTTCTTCTGAAGTTTCTTTGTTATTTGTATTTTTTAAAGGATTGCTATAATCTACACCTTTTGCCTTTTCTGCTTCTTCTAGTGATTTTACAAACTCATCGTGTCTTTGTTTAAAATCAAGATATTTGGTTTTAAATTCTTCTAGGCTCATATTAGAATTAATAAGCTTATTGTATTC
Organism: Campylobacter sp. 2014D-0259; assembly: GCF_008000505.1. Lineage (NCBI taxonomy): Bacteria > Pseudomonadati > Campylobacterota > Epsilonproteobacteria > Campylobacterales > Campylobacteraceae > Campylobacter > Campylobacter sp. 2014D-0259. The sequence continues at coordinate 41,818 of NZ_VOAQ01000017.1, read as the reverse complement.
ATCTCCTAAATTCTTAATAGTTTTTATTAGTTTATCATCTCCTAAATTTTTAGCTCTATTTATATAATTCCATATTGATAAACTATCTCCCATAGGATTGCCCCAGCCATCTTGCTCGTAGGAATATTTTAAAGGATTTTTATTCATAAAGGACAAAAATTCTTTTATTTCATTGTTGTCCGTATCGCTATTAAGTCCAGCTAATTTACCCAGTAAGGTTGTTTGTCCTTTAATTGTGCTAAGATTATTTATAAAAAACGCAATTAAAGCACCACCTTTAGATATTTTGTTATCATGTATTTGATATTTATTAGAACCCAAATCTGCTATATTTTCATCAGTAAGCTTCCAAATGAAAGCATTATCGCTTTGTAATTCTTGCCAATAATTTACCCCATCTTTTTGGGATAGATTTTTTAAATCCTGTTCTTGAAAGCTTTCTCCTAATCCCTTATCTTTAACAAAAGAAGAAAAAGAGTTATAAGCATTTCCTATTGTTTTAGCAATGTCTATTTGAGAGTAAAAAGGTTGTCTTTTAATAAAGTTATTTACAAAATTATTTAAACCATCTGCATAAATCTTATAATCTTTTGGCAAACCTGCTGCTTCGTTAAAATCACTTGTAAAAAAGCCCTCTTTATCTACGCCATAGCCTAAAATTTTATCTACCGCTTGTGATTTATCACTTACAAGGTTATTATTTGCTATGGCATTAGATGATTTTGTATTTGAAGTAGTATTACTAAAAGTATTTGTGTAATTGTAGTTTGAATAAGAATTTATACCATTAATCATTTTTGCCTTCCTTGTAAATGAAATTTATTAAGATAAATCGGCAAAAATGATTTTTTTTAATATTTTTACTCATATATTTAAAATATAAAGCGCAAGTCTTCTAGCTCTTGAAAAAAATCTTACTTAATTTCCAAAGTCCTTACAATCAAACTTTTAGGCAAATTAAAACACTCTATAAGTTCTTTCTCTTTTTCTCTCATTTCTCCATTATCATTTTCATGATCAAAACCTAGTAAATGAAGCATAGCGTGGATAAAAAGCAAGCTTATTTCTTCTTCATAGCTATGCCCTAACTCTTTAGCCTTCTCTTTTGCCAAATCCACATTGATCACAACAGAACCCAAAGGCAAACTCTCATCGATATTTTCAAGCGGAAAAGAAAGCACATCAGTGGTTTTATCTTGTTTTCTTTGCTCTAAGTTAATTTCTTGCATTTCTTTACTATCCACAAAGACAAGCTCCACATCTTTAGGACTTAAAAAACTTGCTATAGATTCTAAAAAATCACATTTTTCATCACTTAATATCATAAACCTTCCTTAATCAAATGATATAAATTTTCTATTTCTTCATCATCAAAAATCGCACAATTTTTACTGCTATAAAATTGTTTTAGTTTTTTCTCTTCAAACTCAAATCCTAAAGCACATTGAGAATGCGAAGGTAAAAAAGCCCTTAGTAATGTAATGGGATTTTGAATTTTCTCATCACAGGCGAAACAAAAAAAATCTTTATGCAATCTTCCTTCAAATTCCAAAATTTTTAAATAAGCATCAACAATAACACGCTTTGGATTTTGTTTTTCAAACCTTTTCACACACTCATCAAGTAAATCAAAATAAAAACTATCAAGCTCTTCCACATCTTTTAAGTGTCTATATAAAAGACGGATAAATTCTTGCCAAATAAGCATTTTATCCCTTTGCATAATCCATAAAAATCCCAAATGCAATACATCTTTAAGTCTTGGTAAAAAACTAGGATTTTCTTCTAAAGCAAAGTCGATTTTATAGCCACTTAAAATACTAGAATGTCTAAGTCCATAAAAACGATAAGCCTTAATAAGCATTTTAGGACTTAAAATATAAACGATCAAATCCTCATCTTTAACTTTTTGAGTATGAAGTATAAAGCCTTGCATTAAACAATTTCAATACCATAAGCCCTAAGTATATCAAAAGCGGATTTTTCTAAATTTTCATCAAAACTTGCACTTAAATTTTGGTGTAAAATTATCCTTGCATTAGGCTTAGCACCAAAAGCTAAAATGATATTACAAAACACACAAATATGAGAAACAAGCCCTGCAAAATGAAGTTCTTCATAATCGCTTTTTTGTATGAAATTAGCTAGTTCTAAGCTACCAAAAGTATTTTTATAAAAAATTTTATGAGCTTTTTGTAAAAAAGGTTCAAATTCCTTTGGCATTTGCCAACCCAAACTCTCTTTAATACAATGTTTTACAGGTAAATTTAAACCTTCTTTACTTTGTAGATAATGCTCATCATGCGTATCATAGGTTAAAAGCAAATGCGTGTTATTAAAATCGATTTGATTTAAGGCTTTAAGAATATTTTCTTTGATTTTTAAAGCCTTATCAAAACCTAAACTTCCATCAATAAAATCATTTTGATAATCCACTAAAACAAAAGCTTTTTTCATGCTTTTATGCCTTTTGAAGCCAAAAACTCTCCGTGTGTAAATTGGCAAAAGCGGTTTTTAAACTTGTAAAAAGCTTAGGATGATCTTTTTCTAAATTTGCTAAAAGCTGTTTAGCTTCTTCTCTAGCGTGGGGGAATTTTACATTTTTTTCGCTGAGTTTCATACCAGGACAAAATTCATTTCCTATCACGCTAAGTTCATTTTGCGTAGCATTATCCCTAAGCTGTCTTTCTCGCACAAAAATCAAAGGGCGTATCACAATTACACCGCGTTTGCTTTGATAAATAGGCGCTAAGGTTCTTAAAGCTCCATTATGAATAAAATTCATAAAAAAGCTTTCTGCTGCATCATCTAAATGATGGGCTATAGCAAGCTTGTTAAAACCTTTTTCAAGAGCGTAAGTATATAAAGCTCCACGACGCATTCTCGAAAAATAACTACAAAAACTTGAATTTTCTCTTATGGTATCACCTGAAACTTCATAAATATTTGAATCAAGCACGCTATGTTTAATGCCGTGTTCTTCACAATGTGCATGAAGATGAGAATAATCCTCGCCCATGCCATAACTCAAAGTTACCGCTTCAAGTTCAAATTTAAAAGGAGCATGAGCTTGCATACGATTTAAAAGATGGGCTAAAGCCAAAGAATCTTTCCCGCCGCTAAGCCCTAAAAGAACCCTATCTCCATCTTTAATAAGTCCAAATTTAGCATTAGCTTGTGCAACTTGGCGTATGAGTTTTTTGCTAAGATTTATCATAATTTCTCGCACATTTTAAGCACAAAATTGGCTGAAATTTTAGCTGAATTGATCACAAACTCATCAAAATCAAATTCAGCCTTTTCCCCTGCTTTATCACTCATAGCTCTTAAGATAAAACAAGGCACCTTTAAAGCATCACAAACCAAAGCCACGCTTGCGCCTTCCATTTCACAAGCATCCGCATTGAAAATTTCTCTAATTTTTGCTTTTTTTGCTTCATCACAAATAAACTCATCACCCGTTGCAATAATACCTGCACGCAGTTTGATATTTAATTCCTTAGCAACTTCTAAAGCAAGATTGTTTAATTTCTCATCGGTTTTGATAAAAATTTCATTACCTGGAACAAAACCTAAAGGATGTCCAAAAGCGGTAATATCAAGATCGTATTGAGCTAATTTTGTTGCGTAAAGCAAATCGCCAATTTCAAGTTCAGGATTAAAAGCACCCGCAACTCCTGTAAAAAGCAAAGCTTGTGCGCCAAATTTTTCTATCATCACACTAGCACTAAGAGTAGAATTTACCTTTCCGATTTTAGAATACGCTAAAACAAGTTCATGATTTTTATACTTTGCAAAATAATAAGTATTATTAGCGTGTTCTATTTTTGTATAATCTTTAAGTGTTTCAAGCAAAGGAGTGATTTCTTCACTCATGGCTCCTAAAATTGCTATTTTCATCATATAACCTTTAAAAATTCATCAATATCATTCATATTTGTTAAAGCATAAGTTTCTTTTGAAGTGATTTTTTTATTCAAACCCTTAAGCACGCTTGCACCAAATTCTATGAAATAATCTACTTCATTTTCACATGCCTTAATGCTTTGTTTATAAAGCACAGGAGAGATAAGTTGTGCTTTTAAAAGTTCAAGGGCTTCTTCTTTGCTTGTATAAATTTTGGCATTTGCATTAGAAATTACGGCTTTAAAATTTGGTTTTAACACCTTTTCAAGCTCCACACAAAGCTTAGCTGAAGCATTTTCCAAAAGAGGACAATGACTTGCCACGCTCATATTTAAAAGCATAGCTCTTTTAGCTCCTGCTTCTTTAAATACACTTTCATAACTTGCTAAATCAGGTTTTAAACCTGCTACAACGATTTGTCCATCGCAGTTATAATTTGCAGCGAAAATTTGCTTGTTTTCTTTTTGTGCTTTTTGACAAAGCTCTTCAACCTTTTCATCATCAAGCCCTAAAACAACCATCATACCCGCTTCAACTTTTACACAATCTTCTTGCATAAAAAGCCCTCTTTTATTGACCAAAGAAAGAGCCTCTAAAAAATCAAAAGCACCATTGACAGCTAAGGCTGAAAATTCTCCCAAAGAATGCCCTAAAGCAAATTTCGAACTTAAATCAGGTTTTTTTTCAAGTAAAACACTATAAGCCATTAAGGAATTTAAAACGATGGCGGGTTGAGTAAATTCACTTTGATTGAGTTTTTCGTTTTCTTCAAAAAGCAAATGTTTAAAATCAATCTTACAAAAATCACTTGCGTTTTGAAGGAGTTCTTTGGCTTTTATAGAGTTTTCATAAAAATCTTTTCCCATGCCAAGACTTTGTGAGCCTTGACCTGGAAATATGAACGCAGTCTTCATTAATGACAACCGCAACCGCCGCCACCACAGCAACCGCCGCCACCGTGTCCGTGATGATGATCGTGTCCATGTCCGCTTCCACAACCACAACTATGACTTCCTGCAATAATACCTGTAAGAATTTCATCTTCACTTGCAGCTCTAGCATCTACGATATTTAAAGAAAAAAGTAAATCACGACCCGCATAAGGGTGATTATAATCAATTGTCACATCATTTTCACTAATTTCTTTTACAGTTACACGAACAGTTTCGCCATTTTCACCTTCGCCAAAAAGCTCCATACCTACCTTTAAATCAATACCTGCAAATTGCTCTTTTGGTAAAGTTTGAACGGCATTTTCATCGTATTCGCCTAAACCTTTTTCTTTTTTAATTACCACATCAGCATTACTAGGGCAATCAAGCTTCATCACTTCTTCTTCTAAGCTTTCTAAAATCTGACCTTTGCCTAAAATAAAAGAAATAGGTTGAGAGTATAAATTTGATTCTAAAACTTCATTTGTATTTGCGTCTTTTAACTCATAAAACATTGAAACTACACTATTTTTTTCTATAGCCATTTTATCTCCTTAATTTATTTTCTATTAGGTGAAGCTTTTGCTTCGGGTGAATTTGGATAATTAGTTTTTAAAGCTTTATAAAAACCATTTGCTGTTTTTGTATCACCTGTTTTATCCAATGAAATGGCAGTATGATATAAAAGTTTTGGGAAATAATCCCCTTTTGTACTCAAAGAAGAACTTTTTTTATAATAAACAATAGCATTGTTATAATTTTTTTGTTTATACTCGATCTCCCCTAACCAAAAATTTGCTCTTGCAGGTTTATACTGCTTTGTTATGAGAAAATTTAATTTTGCTTTGGAATCTTCAAAAGCATTTTTATCAACATCTTTTATCGCTAATTCTAAAATTTCATTATTTTTTTTCTTTTTCCAAGATTCATCAATTTGTTTTGCTTTATCATCTTGGGTATTTTGAGTATTATTGTTTTCAATGGTACTATTTGAATCTGTAGTTGAAACAACAACACTAGGTGTAATAGTTTTAACGCTTAAATTTGCATCATTTAATTCGTTTTTAGAAACATAATTTGCATTAATAGCATCTACTAAAGAACTAAGTTCGGCTAAAACTTTTTTTACTTGCTTATTATTAGCTTCTTGAATTTTTCTACTTTCTTCAACATAAGCTTTTAATTTTTGAATTTCACTAGTAAAATTATTTTCAATATTTTGATTATTCTCTTCAACTTGACTTAATCTAGAATTTGATTTAGCATATTGAGAATTTATACCTTCTAAAGTACTTTGTAAACCCTCGATTCTTTCGTTAATTTCATTAATTCTAGCATTTGTTTGTATATTTTCATTATTTAAATTATCTAACTTTTCTTTAAATAATTTTTCATTTGAAGTTAAACCATAAGAAGAATTGCTTGTTATATCTCCTGCACCAAAAGCTGAGCTTTCTGCATAAAGTAAAGTAGCTCCAAGAAGAGCTACTGTGAATATTTTTTTCATTAATTATCTTGATAATTTAAATTCAGCACGTCTGTTTTGCGCATCGCAAGCTTTAGTTTTTTCAGTGCACACAGGATTTGTTTCTCCATAGCTTTTAACAGCAATTCTATCAGCATTTACACCTTTAGCGATTAAAGCTTCTTTTACAGCTTTTGCTCTTTTTAAACCTAGAGCTTGGTTATATTCATCAGTTCCCCACTCATCGCAGTTTCCTTCAACAGTAATACTTACACCGCTTACTTCAGTGTTAAAGATATTAGCATTCGTGCTTACAACATTTTGCATATCAGGACGAATGTTGAATTTATCAAAATCAAAATATACTTTATTTAAAGTATCATTAAGTTGAGAAATTTTTGAATCAATATCCCAACCATCACTTCCACCTGAACCACGATTTGAATCAACACTACTATCACCGCTTACGCTAGTGCTTTTTGTGCTACAACCACTAATAACAACTGCAAGAGCTGCAATTGAAGTAAAAAGAATTTTTTTCATTTATGACCTTTCAAAGTTAATAAATTCTTACTATTATATCTAATTTTTAATTAATTTTAACCTAAAATTGAAATTTTTACCAATCAATTGATTGAATTTTTCCAACCCTAAGAGGAAAATAAAAAGTCTTATTTGCATTTACACGAATAACACCTAAAGCACTTTGCGCACCTAAATATTTGATAAATACTATACTTCCACCATCACTAGAAAATCTTGGAAATAAATTTTTTCCATTTGCTGTAAGTTGACGAATATAATCACTATTAATTGACATCAAATAAATATTAAAAACACCTGCTTGATTTGGTTCACGACTTGAATAAACCAAAAAATCTTTATAAGTCGAAACAGCCGAATTGTTTCTACCATGAAAAACAACTTGTTCAGCACTATTACTATTTAAATCTTGCATAAAAATATTAGGATATCCCAAACGATCGCTTACAAATACCACTTTACTATCATCTGAGCCAATAAAATTTCCATTAACATCAATACCAGAATAATTAGTTAATTGTGTTAGATTTTTGGTATTTAAGTCATATAAATAAACATCAGGCTGATCTTTTGGAGCCATGGTAACAAGTAGTTTACTTCCATCTACACTCACATCACTTGCTACAACCATACCGCCACTTGATAAAATTTTACTAGCTTTATTGGTATTTAAATCATAACGGTATAAAGTTGGCTTATCATGATCATAAGCTGTATAATAAAATAGAGTTTGTTCTTTATTTCCCCATTTTGGAAATAAATTAAGCCCACCATCAACAATAACTTTTTGATAAGTTAAAGTATAATCAGCCATAATAATTTGACTTTTTTTAGAGCTAGAATTTCTCGCGATCAAAATTTTATGATCCATCCAATCAACAGGTGCAAGTCCTAACGCATTTACAGAAGCTTTGACGCTTTTATGTGCCAAAAATGGATATTGCTCTAAACCATTTAAAGTATAAGTTTGCTCTGACTTATCAGAACCGCCAGCTTTTATTTTTACATTTAAACTCAAAGTGTTACCATTTTTATTTAAAGCGTATTCAAAAGTATAATTACTTGTCTCAGTTGCATTAGCAACAACTTCAAAATTTGAACTTACTTTCAAATCGTTCACAATGATATTATAAAAGCTTTTCTTTAAATTCTCATCACTTAAATTTGAATTATCTTTAACAATAATCTTTGGTAAAACTACACCAGAATTAACAACATCAATCACTGGATCTTCTGCCCAAAGACTTCCTAAAAAGACTAAAAAAATTGCTACAATTTTTTTCATTTTTTTCTCCTAATCATTTTTAACTTTTGCTTCATCTCTTAAATTCATGGTAATGCTTATATTTTTATTTTGCGGAGGATAAGTAATAAATTTACCTTTTTGACTTTCTAAAAATTCAGCCACTTTAGCATCATATAAAGGATTCCCACTTTTTTCAACTGAAGTATAGCCAAATTTTCCATTTTCATCAATAAAAATTTTTACCTTAACAGAAATTTTTTCACTATTTGGATAATACTGAGTCCATCTTTGAGTGATAATACGCACAACTTTCCCTAAAAATTCATCATAAATTCCAATCTTTTGCGCCTTTGTGCTTTCGCCTTGCGTTGAACTTTCTTCTTGAAGTAAACTATCATTAAGTTGTTTTACAAGTTCGGAAGCTTGAGGTTTTGGGGCACTAGAAGCTCCTGATTTAGCACTTGATTGAATTTTTGTAGTCTTTTCTTCTTGTATTTCTTTGATATTTCCAAAAAGCTCATTAAAATTACTTGCCTTTTGGTCAATATCTTCGGTTTTAACTGTTTTATTTGTAGTCTGAGCAAAAAGCTTTTCTATATCAATTTGCTCTGTTGGTTTTTGTATTTCTTTAGGAGTGTTGCTCTGAGTAATAACTTGTTTTGATGGTTCAGCAAGTTCAATATCTACAAAACTATCTTTTATATCAGTATATTGTATAGCAGGTTCAACCTCGCTTACAAGTCTAAAAAAAACAAGAATTACTATACTAATATATATTGCTAAAGCAAGTAAAAACGAATTTAAATTACTCAAACCATAATTTTTCATGATTATTCAGTCTGTAAAGCAACTTTATTAAATCCTAAATTTTTTACACTTCTTAAGACTGAAATAACATCGTCATATTTTAAGCTTTTATCAGCGCGTATAAAAACCGGATCTTCGGTATTAAATTGTGCTTTTCTTTGAGCAAGATTGTCAGCAAAACTTATAAAATCGTATTTTTCTTGATTTAAAAAAATTTCTTTTTTTGCATTAATACTAATAATTAAACTCTTAACAGTTGGAGCGCTAGTATTTTTTTGACTACCTTGTGGAAGATTAATTTTTTCTTCATAAGTAATGCTTGGAGCTGTTACCATTAAAATCGCAAGCAATACAAGCATAATATCTACTAAAGGTGTGATATTAAGCTCAGGTTTTTCATCATCAAATGGCATTTTTAACCTTATTTACTCGAACTTATAACTTTAATCTCGCTATCAATAATGCTTAAAAGTTCGAAAGCTTTTCTTTTAATGATGAGATGAAATGTATAAGCAGGAATTGCTACTAAAATACCACAACCTGTAGCAACTAAAGCCTCACTGATTTTAGGAGCTATGATACTTAAAGAATTTTGAGTTCCAAGCCCACCAAAAGTTTCAAGTATAGAAATAACTGTCCCAAAAAGACCTATAAAAGGTGAAGTTGAAGCAATAATACTAAGCCAAGTAAGTCCAGCAGAAGCGCGGCGACTTGCTAAATTTTTATAGATTTCTAAATGATTTGAAGTTGTATCATTGCATTTTCTTAAAATCGAATCAGTACGACTTAAATCCTTCTCACCCAAGAGCAAAGTTTCTAAACTTTCTTTTTCTTTATTTCTCCATGTAGCCAAATAAGTCAATCTAGCAAACAAAATACTAAATGCTAAAATAAAATATAAAGAAAGCCATAATAAAACTATATAAGTAATAATACTTGAACTATTGAAAAAATGAAATATAGCTTCAAAATTCATTAATGCATCCTTGCATTATCAAGTTTTGAAAAAGTTGCTGCTAAAGCTGCATTATCAGAACTCATAGATTTAATCAAATCTTTTGCTTGAGCAAGATTTTTTTCAATCTCACTTTCATCACTTCCACAAACCCAAACCGCACCCTTTGCTAACACGCAAATCTTATCTTCATCTACCTTTGCATGTCCAGCATCAATAGCAATTAATTCATGATTTAAATCAGCTTTTTCAATATCAATTACTCCAGATTTTAAAGAAGAAACCAAAGTAGCGTGTCCTTTAAGTACGCCAAATTCTCCCTCGCTACCTGGTAAAGTAACAGATTTTACTTCTCCTTGATAGATTACACCCAAAGGCGTAACTATCTCGAAATTAATCAAATCGTTCATAAATTAACCTTTTAATTTATCCGCTTTTGCAATAGCTTCATCTATATTTCCAACCATATAGAAAGCATTTTCTGGTAAATGATCATATTTACCTTCTAAAATTCCCTTAAATCCTGCTATTGTATCTTCAAGGCTTATATATTTTCCTGGGCTACCTGTGAAAACTTCTGCAACGAAAAATGGTTGTGATAAGAATTTTTCAATCTTTCTTGCTCTTTCAACTACAAGTTTATCCTCTTCGCTAAGCTCATCCATACCTAAAATGGCGATGATATCTTGTAAATCTTTGTATTTTTGAAGCACTGATTGAACACCACGAGCAACTTTATAATGTTCTTCTCCAATGATATTTGGGTCAAGCATTCTTGAAGTTGAGTCAAGTGGGTCAACTGCAGGATAAATACCCTTTTCAGCAATAGCTCTATTTAAAACCGTTGTAGCATCTAAGTGAGCAAAAACAGTTGCTGGAGCTGGGTCGGTTAAGTCATCAGCTGGAACGTAAACAGCTTGAACTGAAGTGATTGAGCCTTTTTTAGTTGAAGTAATTCTTTCTTGGAATTTACCCATTTCACTTGCTAAGGTTGGTTGATAACCCACAGCTGATGGAATTCTTCCTAAAAGTGCTGACATTTCAGAACCTGATTGTGAAAATCTAAAGATATTATCAATAAACATAAGCACATCAAGACCCATTTCATCTCTAAAATACTCAGCCATTGTTAAACCTGTTAAAGCAATACGATTTCTTGCCCCTGGTGGTTCATTCATTTGTCCATAACATAGAGCAACTTTGTCTAAAACATTGCTTTCTTTCATTTCATTATAAAGGTCATTTCCTTCACGAGTTCTCTCACCCACACCTGCAAATACAGAATAGCCACTATGCTTAAATGCAACATTGTGAATAAGCTCCATAATAATAACAGTTTTACCAACACCTGCACCACCAAAAAGACCTACTTTACCACCTTTTGCATAAGGAGCAAGTAAATCCACAACTTTAATCCCTGTTTCAAAAATCTCACTTTTTGTGCTTTGATCTTCAAAAGCTGGCGGATCTCTATGAATTGCCCATTTTTTATCAAAAGAAATTTCTTCACCTTCATCGATCAAATCTCCAGTAACATTGAAAATTCTTCCTAAAACTTTCTCACCAACAGGAACACTAATAGGAGCACCTAAAGCCTCAGCTTTTAAGCCCCTTACCAAACCATCTGTCATATCCATAGCAATAGTTCTAACTCTATTATCTCCTAAATGAGCTGCTACTTCTAAAACAAGTTTATGTTTTTTTCCTTCGCTTTCAAAATTTACAACAATTGCTTCATTAATTTGAGGTAAATAGTCGTTAAAATCTACATCAACAACCGGACCTAATACCTGTGAAATAAATCCTTGCATTATTTATCTTCTCCTTAAAATTTACTATTTCATTGATTCAACACCACTGATAATTTCTATAAGCTCAGTAGTAATGGATTCTTGTCTTGCTTTATTATAAGCTAAATTTAGTTGTTTCACTCTTGCCTTTGCGTTATTAGTTGCATTATCCATAGCTTGCATTCTTGCACTATGCTCTGCCGCCAAAGAATCGATTAATGCATAATACATATTATACTCGAAATATGTTTTCATTAAATCTTCTAAAAGCTCAGTTCCTTCTGGTTCAAGCTCTAAAAGAGAATTATGAGTCTGTTCAATACTCTTTGGTTCAACTGGAATAAGATGATTAATTTTAAGTTCTTGGGTAATCATATTTTTATAACCATTATGAACTAAAATCACTTCATCTGTATTTCCATTTAAAAAATCATCTACAGCAGCATGAATTACTTCACATGCTTTCTCATAGTCAGGACTAGAACTAAGATGGAAATATTTCTCTAACAATTCTATTTTTTGAAAATTAAAATATTCAATCCCAGTTTTACCTATAGCTCTAAGACGAATATTAATATTTTTTGCTTCATATTCTTTTAGCATTTCACTTACTGCTTTTAAAGTCTTAATATTAAAACCACCGCATAAGCCTTTATCTGCAGTGATAAATATTAAATCTACAGTTTTAATTTGTTCTTTTTTATGAAACAAAGATAAACGCACATCATCTTCATTGTGAACAATTTTATTGATCTGAAATGAAATTTCACTCAAAATTTCATCGATTTTTTGTGCATAAATTTTTGATCTTTTAGCTGCTTCTTCTGCTTTTTTTAACTTAGCAGTAGAAACTAGCTTCATAGCATTTGTAGTCTTTTGAGTGTTATGAACACTTTTAATTTTTCTTTTAATTTCTTTTAAATTAGACATAAAAGACCTTATAAATGATTTGCTTTAAACTCATTAATGGCTTTAGCTAGTTTTTCTTCCAAATCAGAATCTAAAGCTTTTTTAGAGCGAATTTGCTCAAAAATATCTGGATGTTTTGCCTCAATAAAAGGATAAATTCCATCTTCAAATTCCTTAATTCTAGAAACAGCAATATCATCTAAGAAACCTTTGGTTCCTGCAAAAATTAAAACTACTTGTTTTTCAACGCTAAGCGGAGAATAAGGTGGTTGTTTTAAGAGTTCAACCATTCTTTGTCCACGTTCAAGTTGTTTTCTACTTGCCTCATCTAAATCACTAGCAAATTGTGCAAAAGCTTGAAGCTCTCTATATTGAGCAAGGTCAAGTCTTAATGTGCCTGAAACTTGTTTTGTAGCTTTAATTTGAGCAGCCCCACCTACACGAGATACTGATAAACCAACATTAATTGCAGGACGAATTCCTGAGTTAAATAAATCAGTTTCTAAGAAAATTTGTCCATCTGTAATTGAAATAACATTAGTTGGAATATAAGCAGAAACATCTCCTGCTTGTGTTTCAATTATCGGCAATGCCGTCAAAGAACCAGCACCTAATTCATCATTTAGCTTGCTTGCTCTTTCAAGCAATCTTGAATGAAGGTAAAAAACATCGCCTGGATAAGCTTCACGACCTGGAGGACGACGTAAAATCAAAGACATTTCGCGATAAGCTACAGCATGCTTGCTCAAATCATCATAAACAATTAAAGCATGTTTTGCGTTGTCTCTAAAAAATTCACCCATGGTTACACCAGTATATGGAGCTAAGTACTGTAAAGCCGCAGGATCTGAAGCACCAGCATTTACAACAATAGTATATTCCATAGCACCATGTTCTTCTAGTCTTTTAACCACTTGTACCACTGTACTTTGCTTTTGACCAATTGCAACATATATACAGATAACTCCTTGACCTCTTTGAGATATAATAGTATCAACAGCAACAGTAGTTTTACCTGTTTGTCTATCACCTATGATAAGCTCTCTTTGACCACGACCAATTGGCACAAGCGCATCAATAGCTTTAATTCCTGTATGTAAAGGCTCATGAACACTTTTTCTCGCCATAATACCTTTTGCTTTTTCTTCAACAAAACGATATTCATTAGCATTGATCACACCTTTAGCATCAATTGGCTCACCTAAAGCATTTACAACACGACCAATCAAAGCCTCACCTACTGGAACTTTAAGTAATTTCTTAAGTCTTTTTACAGAAGCACCTTCTTTTAAACCTTCTCCTTTTCCAAGTATAACAATACCTACACTCGACTCTTCAAGGTTTAAGGCCATTCCTTTATCACCATTTTCAAATTCTACCATTTCTCCAGCCATAATATTCTTAAGTCCATATACCTTAGCAACACCATCAGCTACAGAAATAATCTTTCCTGTTTCTTCAATTTCAAGATTTAAATCAAAATTTTCAATTCTTTCTTTGATTATTGAACTGATCTCATCAGCTTTAAATTTCATTTACTTTTTCTCCTTAGATAATTTTCAATATATATTCGTTTAGCTTATTTTGAAGAGCTTTCATAGAAAAAGAAAGTTCATAACCTAATTCTTCTAATTCTATTTTAACACTATCATCTTGACTGATTTTATTATTTAGTTTAATATTTGCATCAAATTTTTTGTTAAGTTTGACTTCAAGATCTTTAAGATTTTCTTGACTTAATTTTTCTTTAGAATATACAATACCAACAAAAATATTTTCTTTAAAAGCTTTTTGTCTTTCAAGTTCTTTAACTATTTGAGGAATGTATTCTAATCTTGAATTTTCAATCAAAAGTCTTAAAAAATTTTGAAAACTAGAATTTTTAATATCAAAAAAAGAATCAAGAAATTCCATTTTTCTTTCTTTTTTAATCTCATTAGATTCTATAATATTTTTAAATTTTGGCAAAACAAAAGCAGAATTTAAAATACACAAATTCTGATAAAAATCATTTATATCAGCTCTTGAAGCTATCGCTTTTGCATATCTTCTTGCAATTATATTTTCCATATTTAAGATACCTTCTTCATCATAAGTTCTATTATTTCACTCTGTTTTAATGTCATATTTGGATCAGAAAAAATTTCATTTAAAGTATTTGATACTAATTCTTTTTCCATTTTTCTAAATTCATAATCTTTTTGTTCCTCAAAATGTTTTTGAAGTAAATCTAACTCATCTTGAGTCTCTTTCTTAATATTTTGAACTAAAATTTCAGCTTCTTTTTTTGCTGTAATTAAAGCGGCAGCAGCACTTGCCTTAGCTTCTTCAAGTTTTTTCATCGTGTCTAATTTCTTAGCTTTACTTTCTAAAAGTTTTTTTTGAATTTCATCAAGTTTAGAAGAAATTTTTACAATACGGTTTTTGTAAAAATTTTTAAATGGAGTTGCAACAAAATAATACAATATAGCCACAAAAATTAGAAAATTAATAGTCCTTGGAATAATATCATATTCTCCACTACCATTTGATGCACCAAAAGCATATAAAGGTAGCAAAAATATAATAAAGAATAACTTACTCATTTCTCTCCTCTTAAATTTTCTTTATGTTATTTTGCAAAGCTTGCTTAAGCTCAGGTAAATGTATGTTTAAATGTTCTTGCAACTCTTTTTTTTGAACGGCTAAATCTGCATAAAAACTGGCCATTTTTCTTTCTAATTCTTCTTTCTTGCTTCTAAGAATTTGCTCTGCCTCTTCTTTAGCAGCAGCTATAGCACTTTGTTTAATTTTTTGAATTTCTTCTCTAGTGTTAATATGAATAGCTTCTAATTCATCATTCACACCTAAAACTTCTTGAGAATTTTCTTTTACTTTATTCTCATCATTTTTTATAGAATCATTTCTTTCATCCATAAATTTTAAAAGCGGCTTATACAGCATACTATTTAAAATAACTATCATAGCTAAAAAAATAGCCATAGTAGCAAGCATTATGGAAGGATGCATATCTTCAAACATAATTCTCCTTGGTTAGAATTTTCGAAGGACTATTTTACCATAAAAAAGCTAAGATTTTGGTTAAAGCTTTTCAAGCATTTTGATTAATTTTTTAATTTTATCAATATTTTCTAAATGAATTACAAAATCATTATTTTTATTTTTGCAGTCAAATCCAAAGCGATTTAGTATTTGTTTTAATTTTTTTATTTCATCTTCAAATTCTTGATTAGGTAAGCTTTCATTATTTTTTATTTTTTTAACTATTTTTTCAGTATCTCTAACATTAAGTTTTTGACCTATTATGCTATCAACCAACATTTTTTCATCTTTTTGATCTAAACCAACCAAAACTTTAGCATGACCCTGAGAAATTTTTCCAGAAGCAATCAACTCTTGAGTTCTAATATCTAAATTCAGAAGTCTTAAAGTATTTGTTATTTGAGTACGAGACTTATGAATAAGTTCTGCTAAATTCTCTTGAGTAATTTTATGAACTTGCATTAAATCCTTATAAGAATTAGCAAGCTCAATAGGGTTTAAATTCTCTCTTTGTATATTTTCAATAAGAGCCAATTCTCTAAGCTTATTCTCATCAATATCAGCAATAAAAGCTAGAATTTCTTTTTTTCCTAATGCTTTCACTGCTCTTAAGCGACGTTCCCCAGCAATTAAAATAAATTTATTATTTTTTTTAAATACAATAATAGGCTGAATAAGTCCAAATTCTTTGATAGAATTAGCAAGTTCATCTAAAGCTTCTTGATCAAAATTCTTTCTTGGCTGAAATGGATTGGGTGAAATTTGATCAATTTCTATCATAGTGCTTTGATTTTTATCAAAACCCAATTCTTTACTATAAACAGTATCCATATCACTGATTAAACTACTTAAACCCCTATCTTTATTTAACCCCATTATAATTATCCTAATATAGAATACGCCAAATTTTGATAAGCAACAGAACCTGGCGATTTAATATCATAAAGAATTATAGGCTTTCCAAAACTTGGACTTTCTGCAAGTTTTACATTGCGAGGGATCACAATAAAGTCATCTTCGTTTCCATTAATAGTAAAAAGTTGTTTTTTAAAATTTTGTTTCAAATCATCTACAACATCTTTAGAAAGATTATTTTGAGAGCTATACATTGTCGGTAAAAATCCACGAACCCTGAGTTTAGAATTAATAGTTTTTTTGATAATTTTAATTGTATTTAAAACCATAGCTACACCCTCGAGCGCATAAAATTCACACTGTATAGGGATAATTACACTATCACTTGCTGCAAAAGCATTTATAGTAATACTTCCAAGAGCAGGCGGAGAATCAATAATAATAAAATCATATTCATCAATCACTTCTTGAATTTGATTTTTAAGCAGCATTTTTTTCTCATTATTTTCACCTTTAGCAAGCTCTTGTTCTATACCTACAAGACCTATATTTGAAGGAGCTAAATGAAGTTGTGGCAATTCTGTTTTTAAAATAATATCTGAAAGCTTTTTTCTTCCTATAAAAACATGGTAAATATTATACTCATAATTATTACGATTAAAACCAAGTCCTGTAGTCGCATTAGCTTGCGGATCAACATCAATCAAAAGTACTTTTTTTTCAGCCACAGCTAAAGAAGCGGCTAAATTTACTGCTGTTGTAGTCTTTCCTACTCCACCTTTTTGATTTGCTATTGTAATAATTTCGCTCATCTTAAACTATACACCCTTTTATCACCTAGTAAAATTGAACCATCTTCATACAAAAAAGAATTTTCAAGTGAAAAAACTTTACCTTCATGATGGACGCTAAATTTTCTTGATTTTTCAAATTCTAACATATACTTGCTAAAAATATTCTTCCATAAAATTTTTTTTTCTACTTTTTGCAAAAACTCACTCACTAAATCTTTAAGCGAAATTTCTATATCACATAAAGCTGTATTTTGGGGTGAAAATTTCAGATTTAAACCCATACCGCCTATGATAAAATTTGAAATTTTAGCACTTATAACCCCTCCAGCTTTTTTATCATCTAAATATAAATCATTAGGCCATTTAAGCCAAATTTTAGAACCTTTTTCTTGTAAAAGTTCTTTAAGTAAATAAGCAAAATAAATACTTACAGAAGCCAAAGGCAAATCTTTTGGCAAATCTTCTTCTTTAATACAAAAAGAAAGATGTAAATTTCCTTTAGAGCTTTGCCAAGAATTTTCCCTACTTCCAACTCCATTTGTTTGTTCTAAAGCATAAATAGCAAAATTTCCATCAATCTTTCCATTGCGTATTTGCTCGCATAAAAAAAGATGAGTTGAGTCTATACTTTCAACACAAACTATCTTCACTTTTAAGCCTTTTTCCATTTAAATAAGTCCTACCATCAAGAGCTTTTTTTCCACTTTCTTGAAGTTTTTTAATACGCAAAACTCCTTGTTTGCAAGCAAGCAAAAAACTTTCTTTTTCTAATTCTAAAATTTCACCCATCCTAGCATTTTGTTTTAATTCATCCACAAGTTCAAGCTCTAAGAATTTAAGTCCATTTTCCAAGAAAACTCCAGGCCAAGGGGTAAAAGCTAGATATTTTTGATAAAGTTCTCTTGCATTTTGCAAATTTATAAGCCCATCTTCTTTTTTGATTTTTCTACAAAGCGTTGCTAGACTTTCCTCTTGTTTTTTAGGGATAATTTTATCAAAATTTAAAAGAGTAGAGAGGATGAGCTTAGCGGCCAAATTTGCTAAAAGTTCAAAAACTTCACTTGAATTTTTATCTTTTATATCACACTCTAAGCTTTCAAGTACAGCACCTGTATCAAGCCCTTCTTCCATAAGCATGGTGCAAACTCCACTTTTTTCATCTTTATTTAAAATCGCACTTTGAATCGGACTGGCACCACGGTATTTTGGAAGTAAAGAAGCGTGCAAATTCACACAAGGTGCTAAATCCAAAATGGCTTTAGGTAAAATTTTTCCATAGGCAGCAACCACGATAAAATCAGGATTTAAATCCTTAATCTCTCTTATAATATTTTCATCTTTTAAAGAACTTGGAGTAAAAATAGGAATACTAGGATAATTTTGACTTAAAAAAGCCTTAGTATCACTTGGAGTTAAAATTTGCTTTCTACCTACGGCTTTATCAGGCTGGGTAAAAAGTGCTACGAGTTTAAAATTTTCATTTTCTACTAGTGCTTTTAAAATACAAGTTGCATAAGATGGAGTACCCATAAAAATAATTTTTTTCATTTTTTCGCTTTGTGTGAAATTAAAAGTTTTAATTATAACTTATTTGATTTTAAAAGAGAATTTAATAAATTAATCACTCAAACAAAGTTCCACCTATTTGCTTATCTTCTAATAAAAATGTCTTTGCCACACTTAAATCAAAGCCACTTGCTAAAAACATTTTTTTATTGTGTTCAAGTAAAAATTTAGCTGCTTTAAGTTTGGTTACTATACCACCTGTTCCGTGCTCACTACCTGTTTTTATGGTTGCTTGTAGCCATTCTTCTTTAATATGAGTGATTTTTTCTAAACGCTTTGCATCACTAAATTCACTAGGATTTTTATCATAAAATCCATCAATATCGCTTAAAATCACAAGCAAATCCGCATCAAAAAAATGCGTAGCATAAGCACTTAAGCTATCATTATCACCAAAGACAATTTCTTCTATAGCTGTAGCGTCATTTTCATTGATGATAGGTAAAATTCCTAAATTTATCATCATATCGATAGCATTTTTTGCGTGTTTAGTAGCTTTTCTAGAGTCAAAATCCTTGCCTGTAAGTAAAATTTGTCCGCCTAGTTTGTTAAATTTGGCTAAAAGTTCATTATAAACACTGATTAAAAAAGGTTGTCCAATAGCGGCTAAAACTTGTTTATTAATGAGGTTTTTTCTATCGATATCTAGTTTGGTGTGTCCTGCTGAAATAGCCGCTGAAGTTACTAAAATCACTTCATATTTTTCCATGAGTTTAGCTAAAAATGCGACTAAATTTTTAAGACGCTCAAAACTTAAAGTGTTTTCTTCGCTAATCACATGAGAACCCACTTTAACAACTATTCTTTTCATGCTTATTCCTTAAAAAATTTTTATAATTTTAGCCAAAATTTCATATAAACTAGTTATTTTTTGAAAAAATAGGGAGTGTTTGAAATTTTTAATATAAAACACTTCCTAGATTGTTAAAATTTTTATTTGTTATTTCTTAAAGTTTTAATTTCTTCTAAAAGCATGAATTTAAGTTCTTTAAGTCCTGTTTTTTCAAGGCTTGAGACTTTGATTAAAAAGCTTTGTGGGTTATTTATTTCTTTGAGATAATTTTCTAACTCATTAATGTTTAAAGTAATTTGCTCGGCAAATTCTTCTCCTAAATTAACACTATCACTTTTTGAAATCATGATACCAAATTTACGCCCAAAAAGTTCATTGGAAAATTTTTCAAGTTCTTTTCTTAGTACTATAAATTGTTCTTTTAAAGGCATTTGCCTCATAGGATCTAGCACGAAAAGTAAAAAGCTCGTTCTTTCTATGTGCTTTAAAAAGGCAAGTCCTAAGCCTTTACCCCCACTTGCTCCTTCGATAATCCCTGGAATATCAGCCATAACAAAGGAATTATACTCATCTACATCCACGAGTCCAAGTTTTGGAGTAAGGGTAGTAAATTCATAATTTGCAATTTCAGGTTTTGCATTTGAAACAACGCTTATAAGAGTAGATTTTCCTACATTTGGAAAACCTACAAGCCCTACATCGGCAATAAGTTTAAGTTCAAGTCTGACTAAGCGACTTTCTCCTTTTATACCAGGTTGTGCGTAATCGGGGCGTTGATTGGTGGCGTGTTTAAAATGAGTGTTGCCAAGTCCGCCTTTTCCACCTTTTAAAAAAAGCTCTCTTTGTCCTTCTTTGGTAAGATCGAGTAAAATTTCATTAGTTTGTGCATCGATAACTTGCGTTCCTTCGGGTACTATAAGTTCTAAATTTTCACCTTTTTTGCCATTTTTATTGCGTCCCATTCCACCAGCACCATTTTGTGCGCGTAATTCTCTTTTGCCTTTGAAATTTACAAGAGTGTGGGTATTATTATCACATACGAAAATAATATCGCCACCATTTCCACCATCTCCCCCATCAGGGCCACCAAGTGGAACATGTTTTTCACGACGAAAACTTACAGCACCTTTACCACCATCGCCTGAAGCTAAAGTAATTTTAACACTATCAATAAACATTTAAATTGCCTTTGACTTTAAATTTATAAAGCTAAATTTGAGCAAATAAAAAGAAGTTAAATTTATAAATTTAAAGTTTTCAAGACGCTAAAAAAGCGTCCTAAAAACTTATGCAGGGTATACAGAAACTTTTTTTCTATCTTTATCTTTTCTTTCGAATTTTACAAAACCATCAATCAAAGCAAAGATAGTATGATCTTTCCCCATACCTACATTGTTACCTGCATGAGTTGCAGTTCCTCTTTGGCGGATGATGATATTTCCAGCTCTAACAAACTCGCCACCAAATTTTTTAACACCTAAACGACGACCTATAGAATCGCGGTTATTTTGAGTTGAACCTTGACCTTTCTTGTGTGCCATTCTTTACTCCTTAAGCTTTGATATCTTTTACTACAACGCGAGTAAATTGTCTTCTAAAACCGCGTTTGAGTTTAGAATCTTTTCTGCGTCTTTTTTTGTAAATCACAACTTTTTTATCTTTTCCGTGATTGATCACTTCCAAAACAACTTTTGCACCTGCTACGAAAGGCGCACCTACCTTTAATTCTTTATCATTGATAGCAAGAACTTCGCTTACTTCAATACTTGCTTTGCTTTCAGCTTCAAAGTGATCTAGTTTTAGCTCATCGCCAACACTTACTTTGTATTGCTTTCCGCTGTGTTTGATAATAGCATACATTGCTTTTCCTTATAAATTGGTAGTACCATAAAGCACCGCAATAACGGATTTAAAAGCTTTAGTGGTTTAATAAAATTTCGATTTTACAAAATTTTTCTTTAATTTTTGATGAATTTAAGAAAGGATTTAGAGTTTGAGAAAAATCAAACTCTAAAAATTTAAAATCCCAGATTTACTCCGCCACCTTCTTCGGTTTGATAATTTGCATCACGACCTATAGTGTAGCCATTTCCACTATTGCTACCAATTAAAGGTCTACAAATATCGCCCACTTTTACACCACCTTCTGTGATTTTTGCATAAGAAAGTTTAGGGCTTGTGCGAGTGATTTCAATACTTCCTGTTTTGTTTTCTACTCTTCCTATATTTTCTTTTGTATAAGTATCTTTTATAGCCTTGCCAAGAGCAAAACATTCATAAACATCACCTTGATTTAAGCTTTGAGAAAATACTACTTCATTGTTTTCAACGCTTGCAACTTTCAAAGGATAAATTGCATTTAAAATATCTCCTGCAATACGATTTGCAATTTGTTTGAGTGCAGCTTCATTGGCACTAAGACTATTGTCTTTAAGATTGACTTTCATACTTAAAGTATTAGAAAATTTAATTTGTCTTGTAGCAAATAAAAGCACACGATAATCTACGATAACTTCAATTTCAGTTTTGCTTTTTCCTGTTAAATTGCTTGTTTTTTGTTTACCTTCAAGTCCTGAAATAGAAAACAATAAAATATAATCTGTTGCTAACACATTTTTAAGTTTATAAACTTCATCGCTAGCTGCGTCGCCACTTTTGATTAAAGCTTTTTCCATTTCATAATAGCCACTAGAATCACGGTCTAAAACATTAAATTTACGACTTTGCAATAAATCGGAAATGATTTTTTGTTGCAAAGCTGAGCCTATACCTCTTTTTGCAGCATCTGGAGTAGAATCAAAAACAGTAATACTTCTTCTATTATCTGCACTTAAACCTGGAGCTTGATACTTTTTTGTTGTTGTGGTTTTAAAAATCGTTACATTGGCTGTATATTTACCATTTGCATCTTGTTCAACACTATTGATTTCATAAGTATCGGCTCTACCTTTGGTGGCTTTTGAAATTTGCTCGCTGTAATTATCTTGTATGTTTGAACCTGAATTATCAGTTGAAACACTAGTGTTAGATTTCTTAAGAGAATTGATGCTTACTCCGCTCATTTTTCCTATAGCTTCTATAATGGCATTGTTTATCGCATCTTCCCTAGTCAAGCCTGTGCCTTCGCCTGTGCTTGATTTTGTTGAAGTTGTGGTTATAACTTTAGCATTAAGACTTAGGCTTAAAAATAAGCCTAAAAAAAGAATTTTAATTATTTTCATCTTTTACCTTTAAAAATCATCCATGCTATTTACAACATTAGAGCTTCTTTGTATGCTAGAAGATTTTTTAGCTTCATTTTTTGTTGTATTTGACTTTGAATTTAAAGCCTCATTTGTGTTAGCTAAATTTTCATAAGAATAAAATCTCACAGCTCCTACATGTTCAATACCATTTTCACTTGTATAACTCCATTTTTTAAGAGTACGAATACCACGAATTTTACCGCTTGCGCTTGCTTTTATTTTACTATTTACTTTATCAATAATATTTGTTATGTTTTGAGTTTGTTCTTGAGTGGAACTATCATTAACATTAATACTTTGTTTGATGATTTCCTCGTAAGTATCACCAGTTGTTCTTTCATCTTTAAGACTTAAATTTGTATTAATAAACTCTATAATAGCAGCATCAGCCATAGTAAGTGCTGTTTCTTTGGCTCTATCTTCTAAAATATTTGTTTTTTTAGCATTGCTAGGATCTGCTACATAACCCCAGTTTCCATAACTTAAAATAATAGGCGCACCATTTTCATCATAAACTAAGCGAATTCCATATTCATTTAAAAAGCCTTTTGTATCTTTTGGCAGATACTCACTTATTGCCTTGCCTTTACCCTTAATAGCACTCTGTCTTGCTAGTGCCATATCTTTTGCTAATTGGCGAGTTTTATTGGAAATAACAGCAATAACACCTACATCATACTCACCTCTTCTTTGTGTAACTATAGTTTGCACAGGAACAAGTCCACTCATAGAACCTATGGCATTTGTCATGGTTTTATTAAGAAATTCTTGCTTTAATAAAGTCTTTTTTCTGTCTTCGCTTAAAGAATTTGTATCTATACCTAAATCTTTTAATGCCTTATCAAGCTGAGCACCAGCTAATTGTGTAAGTTTATTTAAAATTTGATCAACCTTATCACCTTTTGGCAATTCATCAAATTCCTTAGCATTAGTAGAATTATCTGCTTCATAATTTTGAATCTTGCTTGTAGCAATTCTTCCAAAAGCATCTCTTATAAATTCGCTTTGTAAATTTAACATTGCTTTTTGATAAGCATTTTGTAAAGCTTGTGCAAATTGTGGATCAGTATCATTTACAGCAACAGTACTTTTTCCTGTATAAAAAGTTTTTCCATCTTTGGTTATACCATATTCTATACCGAAATTATCCGCAAATTCTTCAAAAAAATCTTCAATTGATTTTGGGGTAATATCCTTAGTGCTTGCATCAGACATTTCATTTTGAGTATTTATATCTTGTTGTGTAATTTCTACAGGCTGGGAACCTTGTGCATAAAGTAAACTTGCCATAACTAAAGAGCCGATAAATAATATTTTTTTCATTTCATATCCTTTTAAAAATCATAAAAAAAGCTCAAGCTAAACACTTGAGCTAAAAATTTTATTCATAAATTAATTTTTATTTTACCAAGTAACTGATTTGCTAGAACCGGTTTTATCAATAGTTTGCTCATCTTCCCAATAAACTAAACCTGATGTTAGATCAGTAAGTCTTAACAAGAAAAAGTATTCTACTTGAGTTTTACCATTGCTAAGTTTTACATTATCTTGTCTAATTTTACCCGCAAGAGAAAAATCAGGCGATACCAATGTCCCTTTTTTTGCTATGGTTTTTTGATTAAACTCATCATTATCTCTTAATTCTCTTACATCTTCACTCATGCTATCAAGTGCTCCGCCTGCAGCAACTGCTGAAGTTAGAACAAATTTACCTGATTTTCTTAATGCAGAAGTGATTTTTGCGGTAAGTTTTTCAGTATCGATTCTTTGCGGGGTATCATTCACAACCCTACCAATAGCAATAACCTTTCTTGTACCTGGTTTAATATTTGCAAAAGCAGGATCGCTTAACATACTATTTATCATAGTTTCAGCTGCACTTTCAAAATCTTGTCTATCAAGACCCAAGGTTAAAGCATCGCCTTTTTTCACTTGACTTGCCTTTCCATCTGTATAAGCTGTTTGCGCACAACCACTAAAAAGCAAAGCTCCAATAAGAGCTGTTCCTAAAATTTTTGTTTTTTTCATGATTTATCCTTCCTAAAATGAGATTAATTTTTTGCTTTAATTTCTAATCTAAAATCCTTCGCTCTTGTATCAGATGCAAGTTTACGAAGAATCACCTCTTGTCCTGCTGGAATTCTAAGGGCTTGATAGTCCTCATTTAAAACATCTCTTAGCACAAAACTATCTTTATCTAACCAATCCACTTTATAAATTAAATCTTTAGCAAAAGTACTGCGTAAAATCACTTCAAATTCTAAATAACCATTGCTATTTATACGCTTTTGAAACTGTTTTACTAAACTTTTTGGTAAATTTGAACCTAAAATTACAGTATTTTGATTTGAATTTATTTGATAACTTGGCGCACAAGCACTAAGTAAAAACATTAAAATAAATAAAATATTTTTTTTCATCTTTTAGCCTTATTTTTCCATGATAGCAACACTTGCAGGTAAATACGGAGCAAAAGAACGCACTACAACAAGAGCATTTTTATTTTTATCCAATGATTTTTGAAACAAAATATTGCCTTGTGGATCTTTGATTTCTAAATTTCCGTCGTTTTCTATTGTTGCTATGGCAATACTTTTTGGCAAACCTCTCCAAGAACGCACATCAGCTTTGTTGGTTGCAGCAGTTGCTACTGCTGTTGCAAGACTTAGCCATCCACCTGTAGAGTCATTATTTGCAACAGCTACATTTAAAGTGGTTTTAATTATAGTTTGAGCTAAGGCTTTAGCAATCATTGCAGGCATATTTATTTTAAATTCAGTAGCAACAATATTGTCTAAATCTACAAAATCATTTGTATTTTGACCATTTATATTTAAATTTGCAAAAGAAGCTTCCCTTTTTTTCAAGGTTTGTAAAGCAATATTTGTGCTAATAATTTTTTTATCCACTATAAAAGGTAAGGTTAAAGCAAATTCATCCTTAACTACACCAAATCCATTTTCATAAACTACAAAAACATATTTTTTAGCTTTTTTGACTTTTATTTTTGTGGCATATTCTTTAAAAATTTTAGCCTCTTTTTTGATAGTTTTATTTTTTGGATAAATAATAGCTACTTCTCTCAATAAATCTGCAGCTTTTCTATAATCTTTATCCATAAAGAAAAATATTGAAGCAAGATAAGTCGCATAAGGATTTATGAAATTTTTTGTTGTATCAAACTCTTTAAACAAGTTATCGTATTGTGCTTCTATAACTTTTGAGTTTTCATTCATATTTTTATCATAATTTTTATCTTCTTTTGCCTTATCTAAATCAGCACGATTTTTCTCAATTTCTTTAGCAAAATATTCTTTTGCCTTATCTTGACGCATTAAAGCACGATTAAACTCAACTCTTGCATTTTCATAATCATCTTCTTCCATATAGTTTAGAGCTTTATATATATTAACCATAATTCTTTCATATAAAGAACCATCATAATCAACTATAGTATCATTAAGCAAGGTTGTACCAACAAATTTAGCTGCTTTAGAGCCTACATTTTCTAAATCCACATCATATTTATAAGATTCTTCCGCAGCATCAAAAAATACATTACTTTTGTTAAAATCACCACAATTTCTAGCAATCAAACCTGCATTTAATCCTGTATAAATGACATCATCATTTTTTTTAATTTTTTCTAAATTTTGATTGAAAAAATCATCACCACAATATTTTTGTGTTAAAGCATTTTCAAATGTTGTATTTTGTTTAACCTGATTAACACAAGCTGTTAAAAAAAGGCAAACAATACCTGAAAAAATCAACCCAACTTTTATCTTCATTAAATTCCTTTCTTAAAGAAAATTAAAAATGAATATTATAGCGTAGTATATACTTAAAAACTAATGAAAAAATTTTAACCCTAGGAGAGAAAAACCTAGGGTTTGATTTAAATAAGCATAGGAGCTAATACAAAGCCTAATGCTACAGCAATTGCAATAGCTAAAACTCCTGGTATAAAGAAAGAGTGATTAAATATAAATTTACCAATTCTAGTCGTTCCTGTATCATCCATTTGCACAGCACCGAGTAAGGTTGGATAAGTTGGAAGCACAAAAAGTGCCGAAACTGCTGCAAAACAAGCTACAAGCATATAAGAATCATGCGGATTTGCTGCTGAAATTCCTAAAGCAGTGATAATTACAGGTACAATGGCCTTTGCGGTTGCTGCTTGAGAATATAAAAGCATGCTTGCAAAGAAAAATGCAACTGCTAACATAGCAGGGGTTTGTTTAACCCAGTCGCCTGCTACTTCTTTAATAGAAGCTTCGTGTCCTGCAACAA
This sequence comes from Campylobacter sp. 2014D-0259, assembly GCF_008000505.1. Taxonomy (NCBI): domain Bacteria; kingdom Pseudomonadati; phylum Campylobacterota; class Epsilonproteobacteria; order Campylobacterales; family Campylobacteraceae; genus Campylobacter; species Campylobacter sp. 2014D-0259. Next base: position 14,677 of record NZ_VOAQ01000017.1, on the reverse strand, counting down.
AAGTATTTCCAAGCCATGCTACACCAAAAACACAAACACAAGCAGTCATACCACTTTTAAATACGCTGGTATCAAGAATTTTACCTGGTTCAACTTTACAAAGCCAAGTGATCAAAGTTGCTGCAGTAAGTAAAAAGCTCATAATAGCTGCATCTCTTGGAACCACAACAGGATCAATCCATTTAATATTGCTTGAAATTGCGGTTGCATAAAGTACAACTGCCAAAACAGTGATCAAGAAAATTCCTACTGAAAGTTTAGCACCTGGTTTATCTTCACCATGTAAAATAGCTCCTGCATCTTTAACAAGTCCTGCTTTTAAGCGTTCTTGATAAACGCTATCTTTGCTTAAATCCATAGGAGTGATTAAACTCACTATAAAAGCTGTAAGCATACAAGCTATAAAAGTTGTACTGATCCAAATTCCAATTAAAGTTGGATAATTCCATCCAAGTGGCTCTAAAACGCCACTCATATAAACCACAGCTGCACTCACAGGAGAAGCAGTGATTCCAATTTGCGAAGAAACAACCATTAATGAAAGTGGAACACTAGGTTTTATATTTTGAGATTTTGCAACATCAACTACAACAGGCATTAAAGAAAATACTGCATTTCCTGTTCCTGCTAAGATTGTAAGCAACCATCCACAAGCTGGAGCTAAATAATTTATAAATTTAGGGCTTGATCTTAAAATTTTTTCTGTCACCCTTACCATATAATCAAGTCCACCTGCTTGTTGCATAGCAGAAATTGCTGCAATAGCTGCAGCAATAATTAAAATAACATCCCAAGGAATATTACCAGGTTTCATACCTAAAACAAGTCCTAGTATAACTACACCTAATCCTCCAGCATAACCTATAGCAATACCGCCTAGGCGAATACCGATAAAAATCGCCCCAAGAAGGACGATTACTTGCAAAATTATCATTATATCCATATTAAATCCTAAAATGCTATTTTTTAGCTTCCATGTGAGGATTTAGCATATTTGATGGAGTTAAAATTTCATCAATTTGTTCTTTACTTAAAAGCCCTCTTTCAAGCGCAATATCAGCCACTCTTTTTCCAGTATTCATTGCCTCTTTAGCTATAGAAGCTGAATTTTCATAACCAATATAAGGATTTAAAGCTGTTACTATACCTACTGAATTATAGACGAAGTCTGAACAAATTTTTTCATTTGCAGTAATACCATCTATACATTTATCAGCTAAAGTATACATTGCTTTTTCTAGCATTACAATAGAATTAAATAAGCTATACGCTGCAACTGGTTCAAAAACATTAAGTTGTAATTGTCCACCCTCACAAGCAAAAGTTACAGTTACATCTGCTCCAATAACAAAATAACAAACTTGATTAACTACTTCAGGAATAACAGGATTTACCTTACCTGGCATAATAGAACTACCTGGTTGCATTTTTGGAAGATTAATCTCATTAAGACCACATTTTGGACCACTGCTTAAAAGTCTTAAGTCATTACATACTTTAGAAAGTTTTGTTGCAACACGTTTTAAAACACCTGAAATTTGTACATAAGCTCCCGTATCTTGAGTCGCCTCGATCAAATCCTCAGCCACAGTATATTCAAAACCTGTCACTTCTCTTATTTTTCTTTCTACAACCTTCGGATAATCAGGATGAGAATTAATTCCCGTTCCAATAGCAGTTCCACCCAAATTGATCTCTAAAATTAATTTTCTAGCTTCTAATACTCTTTGTATATCTTCGCCTATCATTACAGCAAAAGTTTTAAATTCACGACCTAAAGTCATAGGTACAGCATCTTGCAGTTGGGTTCTACCCATTTTAAGAACATCTTTAAATTCTTCAGCTTTTCTCTCATAAGCTTTTTTTAGATGTTCCATAGCTTTTGCCAAATCACTTAAATAATCATGCAAGGCAAGGTGTAAAGCTGTAGGATAAGCATCATTAGTACTTTGACTTAAATTAACATGATCATTTGGATGAAGATATTGGTATTCACCTTTTTTATGACCCATAAGTTCAAGTCCTATGTTCGCTATAACTTCATTAGCATTCATATTTGTACTTGTTCCAGCACCTCCTTGGATCATATCTACTACAAATTGATCATAATACCCGCCTTCTAAAATTTTATCGCACGCTTTAATAATCGCATCTTGGATATTTTTATCTAAAAGACCTAATTCATGATTTGCCATAGCTGCAGCTTTTTTTACTCTAGCCAAAGCTCTAACAAAGCGAGGAAAATCTTTTAATCTATCATGAGAAATATCAAAATTTTCAACAGCTCTAAAAGTTTGCACTCCATAATAAACCTCATCAGAGATTTCTAATTCCCCAATAAAATCATGTTCTTTTCTTGTTCCCATTTTGAACCTTTCATAAAAGTATTTTAATTTAAAATCAAAAATTTTTGATTTAAATCATAAAATAATGATATTGCATTTTTAGTTAATAATTGGTTAACAATAAAACTACTTTCAAATACAATAAATTAAGTATTTTTATATCCTATTATGTCTTTATATTTAATTTTTATTAATATAAAAAATTTTATTTACTTCAAAAAAAATTAATATATTTTTGCAAGCTTTTTTGTTAGAATAAAATTTTTAATAATTTAAATAATTAGGGATAATATGGAAGAAATTACAATAAACATAGATAAGATTAAAATAAATGATGACTGGAAAGAATTTTTAAGAGACGAATTTCAAAAAAAATATTTTCTAGAAATCAAAAAACAATACCTAAATGCGATTAATCAAAATATAATTATTTATCCACCTGCAAATTTAATCTTTAATGCTTTTAATTTATGTCCTTTAAAAGAAATTAAAATTATTATCCTAGGACAAGATCCTTATCATCAACCAAATCAAGCAATGGGGCTTAGTTTTTCGGTTCCAAAAAATGTAAAAATCCCACCAAGTCTTAATAATGTTTTTAAAGAATTGCAAAATGATTTAAACATCACCCCAGCAAAAAGCGGAGATTTAAGCTCTTGGGCAAAACAAGGAGTTTTGCTCTTAAATTCTATTCTTAGCGTTGAAGCAAATAAAGCAGCTAGCCATAGTTCGTGGGGTTGGCAAGAATTTAGTGATGCTATAATACATAAATTAAGCAATGAAAAATCAGGGCTTGTTTTTATGCTTTGGGGAAATTACGCAAAAAACAAGGAGATTTTGATTGATAATGCTAAGCATTTGATTTTAAAAGCAGCCCACCCAAGCCCTTTAGCTAGAACAGGATTTTTAGGTTGTAAGCATTTTTCAAAGGCTAATGAATTTTTAAAAAAAGTTGGTAAAATTCCTATAGATTGGAAAATAGTTTAAAAAATTATTTTAAATTTTAATAAAAATATTAAAATATATTTATTTATTTAAAAATAAATCATATTTCTATGAAATATATTGTAATAAAATAACTCAAAAATTAATTCTTAAGGAGAAAAATGAAAACCATTGGTATTATAGGCGGAATGAGTTTTGAAAGCACTATTACTTATTATAAAACAATAAATCAAGCTATAAATGATAAATTAAAATCTTTAAATTCTGCAAAAATTTTACTTTACAGTGTTAATTTTGAAGAAATAGAAAATTTACAAAGCCAAGATAAATGGCAAGAAGCTGCACAAATTTTGACTCAATGTGCTAAAAAATTAGAACTTGCAGGGGCTAATTTTATAATAATTGCAACTAATACTATGCATAAGGTTTTTGATGAAATTCAACAAAATATAAATATCCCTATTTTGCATATTGCAAAAAGTTCTGCTAAGGCTTTAAAACAAGAAAACATACAAAAAATTGGTTTATTGGGTACTAAATACACAATGACGCAGGATTTTTATAAAAAAATACTGATTGAAGAAAATATTAGCGTTATTACTCCTAGTGATGAAGATATAAAAATCGTTAATGATATTATTTTTAATGAGCTTTGCAAAGGTGAAATCAAGCAAGATTCTAAAGAAAAATATTTAAATATTATAAATAAACTACAAGAAAAAGGGGCAAAGGGAGTACTTTTAGCTTGCACTGAAATTGGTTTATTAATATCCAAAAATGATACAAATATCAAAATTTTTGATACAAGCCTTATTCACGCCCTTGATGCTGCCAATGAAGCTTTAAAAGATTTATGATTAAAAGATGCTCAAAAATGGGCAAATTGCAATATTTTGAAAAGATTTATACTTATATCGGTTTAAATCTTATCTTGCTTTATAGTTTGCTATCTTTTTCTAATTGATTGATATTTAGCATTATAAATTTATAGCTTAGATAAATTACTAAAGGCCAAGCCAATAAAAACAAAGCATGTAACATTTTTTCTCCTTAATATGCGTGATCATCGTTTGCGATTTCTTCGCGTGTGATTTTTACTTTATCCATTGCATTCCAAACATAGATAATATAAGCTAAAACAAAAGGTACAAGTAAAGATACATAAGCCATGACGCTTAGAGTATAATAGCTTGAACTTGCATTTTTTAAAGTTAAAGAACTTTGCAAATCATTTAAAGATGGGTAAAAAGCACTTTGACCTAAACCAATGCTTGATAATAAAGCAAAAACCGTTAAAACCGTTCCAAGTCCTAGGGTAAAAATAGCTTTAGAGCAACCTTTTGCTCCTTGAACCATACCTAAAAGCACTAAAATCACACCGATAGCAAGCAAGATAGCAAAAATCATTTGATTTAAGAAATTATATAAATACAAATTCGCACTCATGCTTACAACTCCATTGGCATCTACGCTAAAACCATCTTTTAAAAAAATCCACGCTAAAAAACCTAAGAAAAAAGGTAAAAATAAAATACTATTGATCATAAGTTTTTTCATAGCTCTTATTTTGATATTCTCATCATTGATATTGTTCATAAAATACGCTGCGCCTAAAAGTCTTGCTAAAAATACTAAAGCTAAGCCTAAGAGATAATTAAAAGGATTGAGTAAAAGTTCTAAGCCGTGCAAAGGGTTTTGCCAAGAAACAAAATTATGCTCATTTAAGATAAATTCAGAACCGCTAAAAAAGCTACTTACTGCAACTCCGATTAAAAATACACCTAAATAACCATTGATTTTAAGAAAAATTTCATAGGTTTTAGAGCCATAAACATTATTTTCTTTTTTACGATACTCATAAGCCACAGCTTGTAAAATAAAACAAAATAAAATACAAAGCCAAGCCCAATAAGCTCCGCCAAAACTTGTACTATAAAAAAGTGGAAAAGCTGCAAAAGCTGCTCCGCCAAAAAGCACGAGAGTTGTAAAACCAAGCTCCCATTTACGCCCTAAAGAATTGACTAGCATGGTTTTTTCAAGCTCATCCTTGCTAAGCTCATCGATTAAAGTCTGTCCACCTTGGACAAAAAACATAAAAACCAAAAGTCCGCCGAGCAAACTTAAAATCAACCACCAATAAATTTGCAAACCTTCAAGTTCTAAACCAAAAAACATTATTTTTCTCCTTTGCCCATAAGTGGAGTATGTCCTGCATGTGCGTCAAAACCTTTTTTAATCTGAGTAAGTATGATTTTAACTTCTGCAATCAATAAGGCTGTAAAAAGTACTGCAAAAATCCAAAATGAAATTTGAACATTGACTTTTCCAAGTTGTGTTGCTGCGATATGTACGGGAAGTAAGTCTTGAATTGCCCAAGGTTGTCTGCCTACTTCAGCAACAATCCAGCCTGCTTCAGCGGCGATATAACCCAATGGAATGGATAACAAACACACCCAAAGTACTTTTCTAAATTTCTCAATATCATTTGCCATAGTAAGATAAAGTGTAACGATGAAAAGTAAAAAGAAAAAACTTCCTAAAGCAACCATGATGTGAAAGCTATAAAAAGTTAAAGCCACAGGCGGAATAGTATCACTTGGTTTTTCTAAATATCCATAACCAAAATCTTTAAAATGAGTTTCTAAAATGGATTTGTGATTTTCCATAGCTATTGTATCATTGTTTTCTTTAGCAAGTTTATAGTCTTTTAGAGCTTGTATAGCGATTTTTCCTCTATCGATACGATTTTGCATAGGTTCTATACCTTTACTTTCATTTCCATAGATCAAATCTTCAATTCCTGGAACAAAAGAATTTGGATCACGGTTTCCTAGTATAGAAAGAGCGTAAGGTATAGTAATGTCAAATAAAAACACACTTTCGTTATTATCTATGGTTTTTTTAGGATTTAAAATTCCAAAAGGCACAAGCCCTGCACGATGTTCACCTTGATAAACCCCTTCCATAGCTGCAAGTTTCATAGGTTGAGTTTGAGTTACACGATAAGCACTTTCATCTCCACTGAAAAATAAAAAGATTGAACAAACCAAACCAAAACTAGCTCCTACAACTAAGCTTTTTTTAGCCTCGATAATATGGCGTCCCTTTAACATAAACCAAGCTGAAATTCCCATTACAAATAAAGCTGAAATCACATAACCACTGCCTATGGTATGTAAAAATTTTGAAATAGCTACAGGAGAAAGCGCTACTTCAAAAAAGTTTTGCATTTCATTTCTTGCTGTATCAGGGTTAAAGCTCATTCCTACAGGATATTGCATCCAACCATTTGCCACTAAAATCCAAAAAGCAGAAAGATTGCTTCCTATAGCCACACACCAAGTTGAAAGTAAGTGAAAACCCTTACTTACTTTATCCCAGCCAAAAAACATAACTGCAAAAAAAGTAGCCTCTAAGAAAAATGCCATAATACCTTCAACCGCCAAAGGTGCACCAAAAATATCGCCCACAAACCAGCTATAATTTGCCCAGTTTGTTCCAAATTCAAATTCCATTATAATACCTGTAGCTACACCGATAGCAAAATTTATGGCAAATAATGAAAGCCAAAATTTGGTGATTTTTTTCCATCTTTCATTTTTGGTTTTTACATAGATGGTTTCCATGATAGCAATCATAAAAGACAAGCCTAAGGTTAAAGGCACAAACAAAAAATGATAAAGTGCAGTTAAAGCAAACTGCGCTCTTGACCAATCAACGCTACTAAGTTCGTTCATTTATTTTCCTTCGAGTGTAAGATTTTTGAGTACAAAAGTGCTTTTTTCTTTGTCGCTTTTAAAAATAGAATTAAAATTTACATCAAAAACAAAAAGTTTTAAAATCACAAACATAACAAAAAGTTTGATAAAGATAATTTTCCAAAGAGTTTTTCCAAGAGTTAAATTTTTAAAACCTTCTTTGTAAAAATTAAAAATTTGAGAGATACTAAAATATAAGTGTTTAAGATACATGATAATTCTACCTTTAAAAACAACAAAAATAAAACATTTTTAAAAAGCGAAAAATTATAATGAAATTTATGTTATTATTTTCTTAAAAATTTAAATACATATCAAGGTTTTTAATGCAAAAAATTATAGTTTTTATTTTATGTTGTTTTATGACTTTTTTTCTTTATGCATGTTCTTCTAAATTTGAAAATGTAAATCCTTTGGGGCGTTCATTTGGAGAATTTGAAGATACTGATCCTTTAAAACTAGGACTTGAACCTACTTTTCCTACCAATCAAGAAATTCCAAGTTTAATTAGCGGTGCTGATTTAGTACCTATTACTCCTATTACCCCACCTTTAACTAGAACAAGCAATAGTGCCAACAATAATGCAGTAAATGGGATCAATCCTCGCTTTAAAGACGAAGCTTTTAATGATGTTTTAATTTTTGAAAATCGCCCTGCGGTTTCTGATTTTTTAACCATTTTAGGCCCTAGCGGAGCAGCTTTAACGGTTTGGGCTTTAGCACAAGGAAATTGGATTTGGGGCTATACTTTAATCGATAGTAAAGGATTTGGCGATGCTAGAGTTTGGCAACTTTTGCTTTATCCTAATGATTTTGCAATGATTAAAAATGCCAAAACCAATACTTGTCTTAATGCTTATGGTAATGGAATTGTCCATTATCCTTGCGATGCAAGCAATCACGCACAAATGTGGAAACTTATCCCTATGAGCAATACAGCGGTTCAAATTAAAAATTTAGGAAATGGAAAATGCATACAAGCACCTATTACAAATCTTTATGGTGATTTTCACAAGGTTTTTAAAATTTTTACCGTAGAGTGTGCAAAAAAAGATAATTTTGATCAACAATGGTTTTTAACCACTCCGCCTTTTACCGCAAAACCTTTATATCGCCAAGGAGAGGTACGATGAAAAAAATTATATGTTTATTTTTATCTTTTAACCTTGCTTTTGCAAATTTAGAAAATTTTAATGTTGGCACTTGGAATTTGCAAGGCTCATCCGCAGCCACAGAAAGCAAATGGAGTGTTAGCGTAAGACAACTTGTAAGTGGAGCAAACCCCTTAGATATCTTAATGATACAAGAAGCAGGAACTTTACCAAGAACAGCCACTCCAACAGGACGCCATGTGCAACAAGGTGGAACACCTATTGATGAATATGAGTGGAATTTGGGAACTCTTTCAAGGCCTGATAGGGTTTTTATTTATTATTCTCGCGTTGATGTAGGAGCTAATCGTGTAAATTTAGCTATAGTTTCAAGAACGCAAGCTGAAGAAGTGATTGTTTTACCTCCACCTACTACAGTTTCAAGACCTATTATAGGAATTCGCAATGGAAATGATGCTTTTTTCAATATCCATGCTTTAGCCAATGGAGGAACAGATGTAGGAGCAATTATCACAGCTGTAGATGCACATTTTGCAAATATGCCTCAAGTTAACTGGATGATAGCAGGGGATTTTAACCGTGATCCTTCTACTATAACAAGTACAGTGGATAGAGAATTAGCAAATAGAATTAGAGTGGTTTTTCCAACTAGTGCAACTCAAGCAAGCGGAGGGACTCTTGATTATGCAATTACAGGAAATTCAAACAGACAACAAACCTATACTCCACCGCTTTTAGCTGCGATTTTAATGCTTGCAAGTTTAAGATCTCATATAGTTTCGGATCATTTTCCAGTAAATTTTAGAAAATTTTAGGACATTTAATATGAAAAAAATTATTACTTTGTTTTTTATGTTTATAACTTTAGCCTTTGCAACTCCTACTGGAGATTTGAAAGATTTTACCGAAATGGTTTCTATAAGAAGCTTAGAAACGGGAATTTTTTTAAGCGCCTTTAGGGATACCTCAAAAGATCCTATTGATCAAAATTGGAATATTAAAGAAATTGTTTTAAGCAACGAGTTAAAACAAAAAGATAAATTAGCTGATGAACTTCCTTTTGGTTATGTGCAATTTACAAATCCAAAGGAAAGCGATCTTTGTTTGGCTATCTTAGAAGATGGAACCTTTGGAGCAAAATCTTGTCAAGATGATCTAAAAGATGGTAAATTAGAAACTGTATTTTCTATAATGCCAACAACAACTTCAGCTGTGCAAATTCGTTCTTTAGTTTTGGAATCTGATGAATGTATAGTAACTTTTTTTAATCCAAATATTCCTATACAAAAACGCTTTGGAATAGCCCCTTGCACCCTAGATCCTAATTTTTTTGCTGAAGTAAATGAACTAATGATTATAACCCCACCTTTAACAGCTGCTACCCCTTTAGAATAAGATTTTTATCTTGTTCTATTTTTATATTTATTTAATATTTATGATATTACTAAAATACACAAAATAATTAATAACAATACAATGTAATTTACTTTGCTCTATAATTTTTTTATTTTAATTTAATTTTTTGTTACAATAAATTTATACATAATAATTATCAAGGAGGAAAAATTGGAACAAATTTTAACATGGCAACAAATTTATGACCCTTTTTCAAACATTTGGCTAAGTGCTTTAGTAGCATTTTTACCTATACTATGTTTTTTAGTTTGTTTGGTTGTTTTAAAACTTAAAGGCTATCAAGCAGGTTTTTTAACTGTTATACTTGCTACTTTGGTAGCTTTATTTGCCTATAAAATGCCTTGGAATTTGGTGGGTGCAAGTTTTATTCAAGGCTTTACAAATGGTATGTGGCCTATAGCTTGGATTATCATCGCGGCAATCTTTCTTTACAAACTTTCTATCAAGTCAGGTTCTTTTGAAATCATTAAAAAAAGCGTGATGAGTATTACTCCAGATCATAGAATTCAAGTGATTTTAATAGGTTTTTGTTTTGGTTCATTTTTAGAGGGTGCTATAGGTTTTGGTGGTCCTGTGGCTATAACTGCTGCACTTTTAGTAGGACTTGGCTTGCGTCCTTTGCAAGCTGCAGGGCTTTGTCTTATCGCAAATACTGCTCCTGTTGCTTTTGGTGCGGTGGGAATTCCTATTATTGCTATGGCAAATCTTGTTGGCATAGAACAGCATTCAGTTTCTGCCATGGTAGGTAGAATGCTAGTTCCTTTAAGCCTTACTATACCTTTTTTCATAGTTTTTTTAATGGATGGATTTAAAGGCGTTAAAGAAACTTTTCCAGCTATTTTAGTTGCGGCGCTAAGTTTTACAACTACTCAATTTTTAAGCTCAAATCACTTAGGAGCGGAATTGCCTGATATTATTTCAGCTGTGGTTTCTTTAGCGGTTACAACTATATTTTTAAAATTTTGGAAACCAAAAAATATTTTTAGATTTGATAATGAAAGCAATTTCACTCAAGATAACACCCTAAGTTTTAATCAAATTTTAAAAGCTTGGTCACCTTTTATTTTACTCATTATTTGTATTATCATTTGGACACAACCTTGGTTTAAAGCTCTTTTTGATAAAGATGGTATTTTAAGTTATACAAGCATTACTTTACAATTTAGTAATATCACAACTGGAATTTTAAGTCCTTCAGTTACTGGCATAGGAGAAGCTAAGCCTTTATCTTTGGCCTTGGGTGTAGATTTAATCAATGGAAAAACCGTAGCTCAAGCAGGAACAGCAATTTTACTTGCCGCTTTTCTAACTATAGCTATTTTAAAAATCAAAGCCGAAGATGCTGCAGAATGCTTTTGGGCTACTTTAAAAGAAATGGCCATACCTTGTATCACTATAGGTTTAGTTGTGGCTTTTGCTTTCATTTCTAAAAATAGCGGTATGAGCACTACCTTAGGGCTTGCTTTTGCACACACAGGCGATGCTTTTTCTTTCTTTTCACCAATCATTGGTTGGATAGGGGTATTTTTAACAGGCTCTGATACAAGTGCTAATTTACTTTTTGGAACCTTGCAACAAGTAAGCGCTCAAAAACTAGGTATTAGTGAAGCTTTATTTTTAGCAGCTAATTCAGTAGGTGGAGTCGTTGGAAAGATGATCAGTCCGCAAAGCATTGCTATAGCTTGCGCGGCGGTTGGACTTGTAGGAAAAGAATCTGATCTTTTCAAATTCACATTAAAATATTCTGTAGCTTTTATTGTTTTAATAGGAATTTGGACTTGCATTATAGCTTTTTTCTTACAAGGAATCATCCCTGAAGTTATAGTGAAATAATTAAAAATTTAAGTTTTATTTCAACAAATATTCGTTTTTAGAATATTTGTTGGAAATTTTACTTTGCTTTTATTTTTACAGGATTAGAATATTTATCCTAAATTATCCCAAAAGGAGAGATGATGAAAAAGGTGTATTTTTACGCCACATGCTTAGGAACTGCTGCTATGCAACAAAGCGTTTTAAATGCAATAAAACTTTTAAGGCGTGAAGGTATTGAAGTGATTTTTAAAAAAAATCAAACCTGTTGTGCTCAACCTTCTTTTAACTCAGGTTATTTCGATGAAAGTCGTGAGATTGCTTTATATAATGTAGATTTATTTGATAAAGATTATCCCATCGTTGTGCCAAGTGGTTCTTGTGCGGGTATGATGAGTCATGACTATAAAGAACTTTTTAAAAACAGACCTGAATTTTCTAAAGTCAAAGATTTTAGCTCTAGGGTTATAGAACTTTCACAATACCTTGATGAAGTTTTAAAAGTAGATTATGAAGATAAAGGTGCACCTATAAAAGTAACTTGGCATTCTAATTGCCATGCTTTAAGAGTGCAAAAAAGCATACAAGCAAGCAAGAATCTTATCAAAAAACTAAAAAATGTAGAATTAGTAGAACTTCAATACGAAGAAGAATGTTGTGGTTTTGGCGGAACTTTTTCAGTAAAAGAGCCTGAAATTTCAAATGCTATGGTAAGAAGTAAAATTAAAGATATACAAAATAGCGGTGCAAAATATCTCATCAGTGGCGATGGAGGTTGTCTTTTAAATATAGATGGTACCATGAAAAGAATGGGTTTAGATATAAAAGGCATACATTTATATGACTTTTTACTTAAACGCTTAGAAGGAGAAAGACTATGAGTCAAAAAATTCCTCACGAACAAATCGTTCAAATTAAACTCAATGACAAGCAAATGCAAGAAAATTTAATGACTGCCATGCATACTTTACAAAAAAATAGACTCAATGTTATTGATGCTAGATTTAAAGACTGGCAGGGTTTAAGAGCTAAAGCTAAACAAGCTAAAAACAATGCCTTAATGAGTTTAGAAGAAAGGCTTTTAGAATTTGAAAAAAATGCTACAAAAAATGGCATTAAAGTGCATTGGGCAAGTAGTGATGAAGATGCCTGTGAAATCGTCTATGAAATCATGAAAGAAAAAAATATTACCAAGCTTTTAAAAGGTAAATCTATGGCAAGCGAAGAAATAGGCCTAAATCACTACCTAGAAAAAAAAGGTTTAAAAGCTATAGAAACCGATCTTGGAGAGCTTATTTTACAGCTTAATGAAGAGCCTCCTTTACATATAGTTGTACCTGCTATACATAGAAACCGCCATGAAATCGGAGAAATTTTCAAAGAAAAATTAGGAGCAAATTTAGAAAACGATGAACCTGAAAGTTTAAATGCGGTAGCTAGAGAACATTTAAGAAAAGATTTTGAAGGCTTAAAACTTGGACTTAGTGGGGTCAATTTTGCCATGTCAAGAGAAGGAGCTTTTTGGCTTATAGAAAATGAAGGAAACGGTAGAATGTGCACTACAGCACCTGATATTCATATCGCACTTTGTGGCATAGAAAAAGTCATGGAAAGCTTTGAAGATGCGGCTACTATGGTTTCTTTACTCACTCCTTCAGCCACAGGACAATTTATACCAACTTATAACAATATCATTACAGGCCCTAGAAAAAATGGGGATTTAGATGGCCCTAAAGAAGTACATGTGATTTTATTTGATCACAATCGTTCTAAAATGCTAGCTCATGAGGATTATTACGAAGCTTTGCGTTGTATTCGATGCGGGGCTTGTATGAATTTTTGCCCTGTTTATGATCAAATCGGCGGACATGCCTATCAAACCACTTATCCAGGACCTATAGGAGAAGTAATCAGTCCTAATATTTTTGGCATAGATCATACAGGAGATATTTTGAATTTCTGTTCACTTTGTGGGCGTTGTTCTGAAGTTTGTCCAGTGCAAATTCCTTTGGCTGATCTTATTCGCAAATTAAGATGCGATAAAATAGGACAAGGTAAAAATCCACCTTTAGGAGCAAACAAAGTTCATCACAATGCCCTAGAAGCCTTTGCTTTTAAACAATTTAAAAATATCGCAACCAATGGCGATAAATGGCGTTTTTCACTTTCAAAAGCACATTATTTCAACTGGGCAGTGCAAAATTTCGCAAACGTTTTGCCTGTGATTAAAAAATGGTACGCTTTTAAAGAATTACCTCAAATTAAAATGGATCTTTATAAAGAAGTGCAAAAACTAGAAGGAGTAAGCTATGAGTAAAATCGATGAAATTTCAAGCAAAAGTAAAGCAAGTATTTTAGAACATCTTAAAAAAGCTTACAAAGAAACAGACTTTACGCGTATTGAAAGTATAGATCCTGTAGAACATATCCAAACCACCCAAGATATGCTTACAGAAATGAAGCAAAAAATGAGCGATAACAAATACATCGTTGAAAATGCTACAAAAGATACCTTAGAAGAAAAAATCAATGAAATTGTCGCAAAATATGGCTTTAAAAGTATGATTTATGGGGCGGATTTAAATTTAGATTTAGAACAGATCAAGGCAGAAAAGAAGATTTGCTTTGATAAAGAAATCGAAAATCTAAGATCTGAAGTTTTTCATAGTGATTTTTCCATCATTCACGCAAGAGCAGGGGTAAGCTCTCATGGAGTTGCACTTATACCTTCAAGTAAAACCCAACCTAGAATGCTAAGCCTTGCACCTAAACTTTGCGTAGTATTACTTAAAAAAGAAAATGTTGTTAAAAGTCTTAGCGAAGCTTTAAATTTAGTAAAAAAAGAAAATGAAATTTTACCTACTAATATCTTATTTATAGCAGGGCCTTCAAGAACAGCAGATATAGAACTTATCACTGTTTTTGGTGTTCATGGGCCACAAATTGCACATATTATTATTTACTGATTCTATACTAGAATCAGTAAGTCTTAATTTTTAATATTAATTATATATATTTTTTATACTATACAAATATAAATAAAATAAATAATTTCTAATTAATAATATTTTAATAAAATATTATGTAATATTTCACTCAAATATATTAAATTAATTTTAAATACAAAAATTAAAGAAGGTGCTTTTGGATAAATTAATTCCAACTTGGAATGAAAAATACAGTATTCATGATACAATGATTGACATTCAACACCAAAAACTTTTTGAACTTGCAGGCAAGGTTGAAAGTGCTGTTTATAAATTTGTAAAACGAGAAGAACTCAAAGAAA
>NZ_VOAQ01000003.1:0-87430 GCF_008000505.1 Campylobacter sp. 2014D-0259 | reverse complement strand
TGTAGCTCAAATTGATCAAACTACTAAAGATAATGTTGAAATTGCTAATGAATCAGCTATTATTTCTAGTACAGTAAGTGATATAGCTAATAATATCTTAGAAGATGTTAAGAAGAAGAGGTTTTAATTAGTCATTCAAGCCCAAAAAAGGGCTTGAATTTTAAAAATTTATGCTATGATTTTATATATTTTATCAAGGAAAATATATGAATTTATGGGATAAAAAGGCCAAAACTTACGCAAGATATCAAAACACTTTAAACACCATACAAAAGCAAACTTTTGAATATTTACAAAATTTAAAGATTTCTTTTCAAAATAAAAGCATTATAGATATAGGATGTGGAACTGGGGTTTGGACTTTACACTTAGCTAAAGAAGCTAAAGAAATTTTAGCCCTAGATAGTGCAAATGCTATGCTTGAAATTTTACAAGAAGATGCTAAAAAACTAAATCTTAACAATATAAAATGCAAAAATTTGAGCTTTGAAACTTGGGTGCAAAACAATCCTAATACTAAATTTGATCTTGCATTTTTAAGTATGTCCCCTGCTTTGCAAAATGAAAAAGATTATACAAATTTCTTAAATCTAGCCAAAATAAAAATTTATCTTGGTTGGGCTGATTATAGAAAAAGTGATTTTTTAGATCCGATTTTTAAATATTTTAATACTGAATTTAAAGGTTTTTATAAAAAAGATTTAGAAAATTATTTACTAGAAAAAAATATATTTTTTCATAAGATTGTTTTTGATGAAACACGCAAAGTCCAAAGAACAAAAGAAGAGGCTATAGAAAATGCTCTATGGCATTTAAGTATGAACAAAATCACAGCTTCTAAAGAAACTGTAAGTTCTTTTGTTGAAAATGATATTACTGAAACTATAGAATCTAAAATAAAACTTTTAATTATAAATAACTTATAAAAATATTAAGCTTATATTTATTACAATTTCACTCATTATTTCAAAGGAGTTTTTAGTGGTTAAAAATTTAATCATCAAATTTGGACGCTTGATTCTTGATGCAATTGCAGCGATAAGTTTTGTTGTAGCTTTGCTTTATTCTCTTTTTATGATGTTTAGCATCGGATTTTTAGCTGGTTTATTGTCATTGATAGTCAGTTTTATTGCTTTATTTCTAAGTTTTTTTGTAATCTATCTTGTTATAGATATCAGAGATGCTCTTGTAAATAAAGCTTAAATTTTCCACCTTTAAGGTGGAAAATCAATATTTTAATTGAAATTTTAAAATTTCTCCAGCCATATAAGGCACGACTTGATTGTATTTATCTTCATAAACATTTGGCACTTGCCATTCTTTTTCTTCTAAAGTTAAAATTTTATCTTCTTTAAATTTTAAATCATAAATTTTACAAGCGTTATCGCTTAAAAATTTTTGCAAATTTTCTTCTGAGCTATTTTGCTTAAATAATTCAGCTAAAACAGGTAAAATCACTGGGGCGCTAAATACACCTGCGGCACAACCGCAACACTCTTTAGTATCTCTTGGGTGAGGCGCACTATCACTTCCAAACATAACTTTTTCATAACCACTAAAAGCAAGTTCGCAAAGGGCTTCTTTATCTTCGTAACGCTTGGCTATAGGCTTACAAAAAAGATGAGGATTCATTTTACCTCCGATAACATCATCTAAAGTGATGATTAAATGATGTAAAGTGATTGTCGCGTATAAATTTTCATAATCTTTTAAAAGTTCACATAAAGTTTTAGTGGTAATATGCTCCATAACAATCTTAAGTCGTGGAAAATGTTTGGCTAATTTTTCATAAATTTTAGCAAAATTACTTTCCCTGTCCATTACAAAATCATTGGTTTCTCCATGCACTAACAAAGGAATATTTAAATCACTCATAGCCTCTAAAGTAGGTTTTAAATACTCTATATCAAAACTTGAAACTCCACCATTTGAATTTGTTGTAATTCCTGCTGGATAAAGCTTAATGCCAAAAATTTCATCTTTAGCACTGTAAAGAAATTTCTCATCATAATTTTTAAAAAAAAGTGTCATTAAAGGAGTGAAATTTTCATCTTTACAAGCCTTAAGGATACGCATTTTATAAGCTTTTAGATCTTCTAAATTGCAAAGTGTAGGGATTAAATTTGGCATAATCACAGCTGCACAAAAATCTCTTGCACTCAAAGGTGCAATAAGTTCTAACATTTGATTATCTCTTAAATGCAAATGCATATCTAAAGGATTTTTAAGTTTCATTTTTATCTCCTATATTTAGCTGATAAAATCCATTTTTAAGACGCTTAAAAAGTTTTTTTTCTTCTAAAAACTTAAAAGTAGCGATGATGGTAGGTTTACTTTGATGTAATTTTTCTTCAAGATCACTGATTTTAATCATAATAAAACCATTTTCATCGGCATTTTCACATAAAAATTTTAACAATTCAAAACGCTTTTTTCCTAAAATTTCTCGTATTAAATTTTCAAATTTCATAAGTAAATATTATATAAAATAAAGCCCCAAACAAAAAGAGCTAAAAGCACGCTAAAAAACACTGCCGCACTCGCACAATCTTTAGCGATTTTTGCTTTTTCATGCCATTCATTTGTAATCAAATCAACACAAGCTTCAATTGCCGAATTTAAAGCTTCTACAATTAAGATAAGTATTAAGACACTTATCAATAACAAATGCTCCAAAAAACTAACTTTTAAGAAAAAACTAAAAACTATCACAGGGATAATAATGCAAAGTTCAATTCTAAACGCCATTTCATTTTTAAATAAAGCAAAAAGCCCTTCTAAAGCATATCTTGCGTTATTTAAAAAATGATATTTAGGTTTCATGGATTTGCCTTAAGTTTAGGATTTAATAAATCATATTCTGGTTCATAAACACTTGTTTTTACATCAAAATATCCTAAAAGAGTGCTAAAAAGATTATCTTGAGAAAGTTTTAAACCTTTATGCTCTTTAGCTAAATTCATTAAATTTTCATCATTGCTCCAAAAAATAGCAGGAATATGAGTTTGATAACTTGGTGCTATAGCATAAGGCATACCATGAAGATAAATACCATTTTCACCCAAACTTTCACCATGATCTGAAAGATAAAACAAAGAACTTTCATAATCTTTTTGCTCTTTTAATAGTTTTATAATCTCACTTAAAAGATAGTCTGTATAAAGCAAAGTATTATCATAAGTGTTGATTAAAGCCTCGCTATCACATTTTGAAAGTTCATTAGTATCACAAGTTGGAGTAAATTTTTTAAATTCGCTTGGATAGCGTTTATAATAAGTTGGCCCATGAGAACCTTGCAAATGAAGAACTATTATATTTTGATCACTTAAATGATTTAATTTTTCTTTAAAAGGAGCGAGTAAATTTTCATCCAAATCACTAGAAAGCTTTTGCTTATAAGCTAATCTATCACAAACCCCTTTACAACCACCAGAATTATTATCAAACCATGCAGCATCTACACCTGTTTTATAAAGCACATCCATCGCATTTTCTTGAAATTCTGAACTTGAATAATTTTCACGCTTAGAAATAGAAAACATACAAGGCAAACTTACCGCTGTTGCTGTTCCACATGATGAAAAATTATCAAAAAAGACTACATTATCTTTTTTGGTATAAAAATTGGTATCATTTTTAGTATATCCACCCAAAGAGTAATTTGCCGCTCTAGCGGTTTCACCCACCACCAAAACTAAAAGTTTTTTAGTGTGATTGTTTTCTCTATAAGCATCATTAGCTATAGTTTTAAATTCTGGCTTAGCTTTCACAAAACGAATATAATAGCGATATACGGCATAAATTTGATAAAAAGGAGTATTATACATTCTTATTTCATTATAGTTTCTAAAAAAAGGCAAGAAAGTTTTACTTAAAGGGATTAAAATCGCACAAACAACAATCAAACCTGATATTATATTGATAATTTTAATTTTTATATGGGATTTAAAACTACCATAATAATCAATTTTTACTTTAACAACATAAAAAACCAATAATAAAGCCAAAACAACAAATAAGATCAATTTTAAATTTAACAAATCTTTTACTTCTTTAATGTCTGTTTGAACAACATTTTGTATCATATCAGAATCTATAAGCACCCCATAAAAACTAATAAAGTAAACACTTAAAAAAGATGATATTATAAATAATATAGAAAAAAATTTAGTAAAAAACTTTATAAAAAGTAAAGAGCAAACCACGTGAACAAGGGCAAAATAGGCCACAATAAAAACAAAAGTTATAAGCCAGTTTTGTGTATTTTTTTCATACACAAAATAAAATAAATTAAAATTCAATAATACAATCATCAAAGAATTAAAAAAAGTAAACTGAAACCAAGTTAATCTAAGCATATAAATCCCACCTTCAAATTTAAGGTTTTAATTTTATTGAATTTTTTTAAATGGATTGTAGTTTTAAATCTTTTTATGTTATGATTTACACTTTTAATGAAAATTTTAAGGAAAATAATGAAACTACTTTCATGGAATGTCAATGGCTTAAGAGCTATTTGTGATAAAAATGCACTTGATTGGATAGCACAAGAAAAAATTGATTTTATAGGTTTTCAAGAAATCAAAGCACATGAAGATAAATTTCCTAAAAAAATTTATGAATATCCTTTTAAACATATGTATTTTAATTCTGCTAAAAGAGCGGGGTATTCTGGTGTAATGAGTCTTTGTAATTTTGATAGCGAAGTAAAAAAATGTGAATTTTTTGATGATGAAGAAGGCAGGGTTTTAGAACACCGCTTTAAAAATATCGCACTTTTTAATATCTATTTTCCAAATGGTCAAAAAGATGAAGAGCGTTTAAATTTTAAAATGAAATTTTATGTAGATTTTTTAGTGTATTTGGATAAGCTTTTAAAAGATGGGTTTGAAATTATCATTTGCGGTGATGTCAATACCGCTCATAAAGAAATCGATCTTACCCACCCAAAAGCCAATGCCAATACTTCAGGTTTTTTACCTATAGAAAGAGCTTGGATTGATGATTTGCTAAAACTTGGTTTTATAGATACTTTTAGAGAAATTAATGGCGAAATCAAAGAAAAATACTCGTGGTGGAGCTATAGAATGAAAGCAAGAGAAAGAAATGTAGGCTGGAGGATTGATTATTTTTTCATTTCAAAGGGTTTAAAAGATAAACTTAAAAACGCTTTCATAAGAGATGATATTTTTGGCTCTGATCACGCACCTGTAGGTATAGAAATAGATATTTAATATCCCAAAAATGGGATATTATTTTTTAACAAATTTTTTTGCTTTTTCCCAAAGTCTTACACCGAGCTTTTTAGCTTTTTTAGAATTTAAATCTTTGTATTTTTCACTAGCAATTTTTTCTAATTCAAAAATTTCTTGTTTAAAACGATTTAATTTTCTTTGAGTAAGTTTATTAAAATCATTAATCTTTGGATTTTTCTTAATATCATTTAAAACTAATATTAGTTGCTCTCTGCTTTCACCTGCAAGACGTCTAAATTTAGCAAAAAGATTATCAAGTTCATGTTCTAGTAAATTCTCAACTATACTCTTACAAGGATCATTTTGTAGTTGAATCTCTTTTTTTAAAAGAGCAATAAAATCATCTTCTATACCTATTAGTTCTTTGCTTTTTAAACTAACATCTTCTTCAAAATTTGCATAAGTTAATGAAGCTTTAAATTTTTCCATTGCCAAAACAATACCATCTCTTGTGCCTTTAATCACACCTAAGCAAAGATCTTTTGCATAAGCCATAGATTCATTGGCTATTTCAAAAGCAGTATTTAAAATAATACTTGAAATTTTTAAAATTCTTTCTTTTTCAAAATGAGCTTCACAAATGGCATTATATACGAGATTTTTAGCTATTTCACTACTTGTAAGTTCTATATCTTCAGCCTTTTCTAATGTAGTTAAAAAAGCACTTTCAGCGGTTTCTTTTAAAATTCCAAGCATTTCTATATCAAATAAAATAGCATCATTTAAACCACCGCTAAATTCATCACAAAAAGAACATTCTTGTAAAATATTCTCGAATTCAAAAAAATTATCACTGATTTGATTTTTAATCAAATTTTTTTGATTTTCAATCTGTTTGTTTAATAATTCAGCTTCGCTAATATACTCATAAAGCGAATTTTGAGCATCTACAATACTCGCCTTAACCAAAGCTTTGATAACCTTTGTAACATTTTCATCATCAAAAAAATCAAGTTTTTTCAAAATAGTTAAAAATTCAACCAAAAGAGAATTTAAAACTTTTTTTGTTTCATGAGGATTATGCGAAATTTGCTTATATGCAAGATTAAAACTCAAGTCTTCAAGTAAATCACTTGCTTCATCTTTACTGAGATTTGATAAAGAATTTTCAAAAATAATTAAAGTATTTTTCATTTTTCCTTCTTTCTTAAAGTACAAATTTTGCTTTAGCTTTTAATTTATCAAATATATCCAAACGATCTTTTTTGCTATCAACATAAACATTTAATAAATAACTTTGATATTTTCCACTCGCACTTGAATTCGAATGTTCAAATTTATATTCTCTTTGGCCTAAAATTTCTTGAAAAATTTCACTTGCCTTAACATGCACCTCAAAAATCACCTTATAATCCCAAAAAGTAGGATAATTGATCTGGGGTTCTTTTTTAAGATCGCACAAATTTACCACTTTTGCCTCCTTCTTTGCTTTCAAGCAATATATCCGTAATCCTCATTGATTTATCTATAGCCTTAATCATATCATATATAGTTAAAAGTCCTATACTAACCCCACTTAAAGCTTCCATTTCAACCCCTGTTTTACCTTCACACTTAACTGTTACAATAAGCTTAAATGCACATTCTTTAACAAATTCCATAATATCAGTTTCGACTTTAGAAAGCATTAAAGGATGGCACATAGGAATAATTTCACTTGTTTTTTTAGCCCCCATTATAGCCGCAATAATAGCTGTTTGAAGAACAGGACCTTTTTTTGCGGTATTGTTTTTAATTACATCAAAAGCTTCTTGACACATATATATCATACCACTAGCTGTGGCTATTCTTGAAGTAATATTTTTATCGCTTACATCTACCATTTTAGGATGATTTTTTTCATCTAAATGACTTAATTTCATAAATTCACCTTTTAAAAAATTATAAAAATTATAGCAAAACCAAACAAATTTAAGATAAAATAAGCTTTGTATTTTTATTTAAGGAGAAAACAATGGCTTATGAAGATGAAGAAGATTTAAATTACGATGATTATGAAAACGAAGATGAAGAATATCCACAAAATCACCATAAAAATTATAATTACGATGATGATGATTATGAATACGATGATGATAACAATGATGATGATTTTTATGAGATGGATTAAGAATGAGCAAAACCCTTAACCAAAAAGATATAAAAGTTTTAGGACTTTCATCATTAGGTGGAACTTTAGAATTTTATGATTTTATTATTTTTGTATTTTTTGCAAATTATATTTCAACAAACTTTTTTCCAAAAGATTTAAGTAGTTTTTGGCAAATGTTTAATACTTATGGAATATTTGCGGCTGGATATTTAGCGCGTCCCTTAGGGGGTGTGATACTGGCACATTTTGGAGATAAATTTGGACGCAAAAGAATGTTTATGATTAGTATTTTGTTAATGGTTATTCCAACTTTTACTCTAGCTTTTATTCCAAATTATGAAAGCATAGGTTTTCTTTGTATTGTGCTTTTAGTTTTTATACGCATTTGTCAAGGCATTGCTATAGGCGGGGAACTTCCTGGAGCTTGGGTTTTTGTATACGAACACGCACCACAAGGTCAAAAAAGAACTTATTTGGGAATTTTAACCGCTTCGGTTGTAGGTGGAATTTTATTAGGTAGTTTAGTTTTTTTAATTATGAATAAAATTTATACCCAAGAAGAACTTCATGAATGGGCTTGGAGAATTCCATTCTTTTTAGGTGGAATTTTCGGGATTATTTCTGCTTATTTGAGAAAATTTTTAAGAGAAACTCCTGTTTTTGAACAAATGAAAAAAGACAAGGCTTTAGAAAAATTTCCTTTAAAAGAAGTGTTTAAAAAAGCTAAAATGGGAATTGTTCTTTCTATGATGATTACTTGGGTTTTGACAGGTTGCATTGTTGTAATGATTTTGCTTATGCCTAGCTATATGGCAAAAATACTTCAAATTAACACTTCTATACAAACCTATCTTCAAATAGGTGGAATTTTACTTATTTGCCTAGGGTGTATTATAAGTGGAATTTTAGCGGATAAAATAGGCATTATCAAATCTTGTGTATTTTTTAGTGTTTTTTTTGGAATTGTAAGCTTGCTTTATTTTAATACTCTATATAGACAAAATGCTGATTTTAACCTAGTAGCTTGCTTATATTTACTTGTGTGTTTTTTTAGCGGAGTGATGAATTTTTGCCCTTTAATAATGAGTGAAGTATTTGATGCAAAAATTAAATTTTCAGGACTTTCTTTTTCATATAATATTGCTTATGCTATAGCTGGAGGTTTAACTCCGCAACTTGCTTTTTTCTTGCATAGTTTTGCCTTAGATAATTTAAGTAATTTTTGGCGTTTTTCTTTGGGAATTTATGTTTTCTTTTTGGCTATTATAGCTTTGCTATGTGCATTTATTTTTTCTTATCTTAATAATACCCAACGCACATACTCTCAGTGATTTTAATACGCTTTTCAAAAGGAGCTGGGCTAAAAAAATGGCATTTTTCTATATAAATATGCTGATGATAATTTAGCCCTAAAAAATCATAAAATTTTTTTAGATTAACAAATTTAATCCCACAAATCTCCTTAAGCTCTAAAAGTTTGTAAATAGAAGAATTATTTTTTTCCACTAAATGAGAGGGGGCTAATCCAGTAAAAGAACAAAAAGCACTTGCCAATACAAAACCATTTAAACCACTACATTGCCTTAAAGCTTGCTGATGTTTTTCTAAAATGCAATTTCTATGCAAAAATATAATTCTTGTTCCTTGATATCTGCCTATTTCTACATTTTTCCAAAATTTATAAGCATTTTTTGAAATTCCAGCAAAACGATGAAATTCGGCATTTAAAATATAGTGATCTAAAAATTCATTAGGAGGTAAGATTAAACTTTTCATCACTACAATTTAGAGCCCTAAAAAGGCTCTTTAATCTTCTTTGTTTAAATTTTCCTTAGCTTTGCTAGGAAGCTTAGATAAAAGATTGTTTAAATCAAAATTAATTCCTTGAGTTTTTGCCTCTTCAAGTAAAGCAACTGCAGCTTTTGCGTTAAATGGAGAAGAGCCATCATGCGGAGCAAAAAGATGATCTGTTATTGCTAAAGCATAAGCGGATTTTTTCACTTCTTCACGAGCAGCATGAGGAGTGCGAACAAAACATATACTTTCAATCAAAACATCATCAAAATTCCAACGATGTAACAAAAATCCCAAGAAAGAAATATGATCTACGCCTAAAAATTCATTCTCCGCTAAAGCAAGATTTTCATTTTTATTTAAAAAAGCTAAAAAATCCTTATCCTTATGATTTTGTATAAGAAAATTTGAAAAAATAACAATACCAAGCCTTAAAAGCATTGCGCAAGGAACTAAAAGATGAGAAAGTTTTTTATCTTCATCATTAAGCCAATTTGTGATAAAAGTTGCCTCTTCGTTGCAAGTTTTTAAAAAATTTTGTGTATCCAAACCATAAGGTGAAACATCTATTTTAAAACTATCTCTAATGGAATCAGCCGTAACTATATTGATAATATTGCCAATGCCTAATAAAGTAATCACTTGATTTATGGTTGTAATTTCCCTTGTAAAACCATAATAAGGAGAATTTGCTAATTGCAAAAGCTTAGCCGTCATCAACGGATCACTTGAAATGATTTCAGCAACTTTCATGGTTTCTATATTTGAATTAGCCTCGCTCACATATTTTCTTAACTTACTTACAGTATCGGGTAAAGGTGGCAATACTTCAACGCTTTTTAATAAAAGCTCATTCATATCTCCAATCATATTTGATTTATCCTTGAAGTTAGTATTATTATAATTTATGATTATATCTAAATTTTAATTTACTTATTACATTTTTTGTTACTTTAAGATATAATAAAAATTATAAATACTAAAATTTTATATTATTTTTAATTAACTAACAAATTAAAATAATTTTAACGGAGTTTAATCAATGTTTTTTAATTTTAAAAATAAAAGCTCAGCGCAAAAAGAAGAGAGTAAAAAAGTTTTAGAAGCTCTATTTCTTCAAGAAAATGAACTTGAAGAAAAATTAAAAAAAATAAATATCAAGCCAAAATTAATCATAGGCTTTGCGTCGTATCAACTTAACCTAGCAATCATAGGAAATAAGATTCAAAATTCTATAAATGAACAATGTGATATCATCTTAAGCAATGCTACTGATTTATTGTGCAATCTTGATTCTAACTCAAACATTGAAAACAGTCCTTATAAACAAAATATCCAAGGAATAAGCTTGATGCTTTTTAGCGAAGATATGATAGAAAATCTCTGCACAAATAAAATCAAGCTTTTTAGCAATATAAAAGATTATACAGAAAGAAAAAAACTGATAGAAAAAGAAGTTTTATCTATAAATATACCTTTTGAAGCACACTGCACAAATACTTTGCATTATTTAATTTATGATGGTTTAAGTCAAAGCGAAAGTTCTCTTTTAGAACTTTTATACAAACACAACCCCTATCCTTGTGCTTTAGTAGGAGGTGGATCTAGTGGAAATATGGACTTTAGCGGAACATTTATATTTTATAACGGAGAAATATTAAAAAATCAAGCTTTAAGCATACATGTCCAATTTAAATCTAAATATCGTTTTGATTTAATGAAATCTCAAAATTTTAATCCTCAAAGCAACATTACCTTTACCATACTTGATGCAAGCTTATATGATAGGACGGTACGTGAATTTATTGATAAAAAAACCTTTCAATCCATCAACGCGGTTGAAGCTTTATGCAATTATTTTAACTGTACTTTTGAAGAACTTAAAAATAAAATGCAAGAATATACTTTTGCTTTAAAAATTGGAGAAGACTATCTTATTTCCCCTATGGAAATCAACCCAGATAAAACATTATTTAGTTATTGTGATATAGAAAGCGCTCAAGAATTAAGCTTGCTTAAAAAACAAATTTTATTGAAGCCATAAAAAAAGATTACGAAAAATTTTCTCTTAATAAACCAAAACCACTAGGAGCAATTTTTAATGATTGTATCTTAAGAAGACTTCAAAACAAAGAACATTTAAATCAAATCCATTTTAATGATTTTCCTATAGTTGGTTTTTCTAGTTTTGGGGAAATTTATGGAGTGGGAATTGCAAAAAGTTTAGTGGCAATATTTTTTTATGAAGTTGAAAATTTTAATGATTTCAAACCTAGATATTTAAAAACTTTCATACAAAAATACAGCGATTTTAAATACTATTATCTTAATATAAGAGCTCAAAAACTAGAAATGACAAATGAGATTAATAAAATAATTTTAAATCAACTCAAACAAAATACATCAGAAATTGATAAAAATACAAGTATATTTAAAGAAATTTTTGAAGAACTTGAAAATATAAGAAGAAGTCTTACAACCATTAGTGAAAGTTTTACCAATTTCACTAACTACCTAGAATACAACCTTTACCAAAGTGAAGAAAAAATGAATTTAGAAAAAGAAGTGCAATCTTCTTTGAAAAATATAGATCAATTAAATAGTATTTTAGATCTTATTTCAGGGATTGCTGAACAAACTAGCCTTTTATCTTTAAATGCAGGTATAGATGCTGCTAGAGCTGGAAAACTTGGTCGTGGATTTGCAGTTATAGCTGATGAAGTTAGAAAACTTTCAGAAAATACCCAAATGGGTCTAGGTGAAATGGAAGGAGCTATTAAATTAGTTATTCAGACCATACAATCCATTGCAAAAAGTTCCAATTCTAGTACTCAAGAAATGAATTTTATAAGGGATAAATCCAATGAATTTTCCAAAATCATTTCAAATCTTATAAATTCAGGTAAAGAAATTTCAGATAAATTAAAACAAAGAAGCAATGTCGGCGAAGATTTTGAAAAAAATGTAAATCAACTCAAATGTTATGAAGATGTTCTAGCTAAATTAAATCAATACTAAAAAATTAAGAATTTCAAGAAATCAAAAATCTTGAAATTCTTACACTAAAAAAAATTAAAGTGCTTTTTTTGCGGCCTCTGCAATTTTTGCAAAAGCAGCAGAATCATTCATAGCTAAATCTGCTAGAATTTTTCTATCAAGTTCAATACCTGCTTTTTTAAGACCATTGATAAATCTTGAATAACTTAAATCATTAAGCCTACAAGCAGCATTGATACGCACAATCCAAAGACGACGGAAGTCTCTTTTTTTGCGGCGTCTATCACGATAAGCATAGACTAGACTTCTTTCTAATTGTTCTTTTGCTTTTCTAAAATGTTTGCGGCGTCCACTATAAAAACCACGCGCTAATTTTAAAACTTTTTTATGTCTGCGGCGTCTAACAACACCTGTTTTTACTCTTGCCATTTTTATTTCCTTTCATAAAGTGGCGTCCAAATTTGGAGCTTGCCCTTGAAATTTTATCTCAGAGGGGAGTTTGAATGACTTTTAGTCAAAAACTTAAATTCCTAGCATTTTTTCAACAGCTTTTACATTTGTGCTATGCACATATTTAGCTGTGCGAAGATCACGCATTCTTTTTGCAGGTTTTTTAGTCAAAATATGACTTCTAAAAGCTGAGCCTCTTTTGATTTTATTTTTACCTACTTTGAAGCGTTTAACTGCGCTTTTAACGCTTTTCATCTTTGGCATACGCTTTCCTTATTTAGATAAATTTTTATTTTTCAAATTAAAAGAAAAGCTAAATACTATCAAATTTTTTCTAATTTTTGACTGAATTTAATTTTTAAAAAACTTGGCACACCTTTTGCTTATAAAAAATAGCAATATTTTGGAAAGATTTAAAATGACTATAAATTCGGCAAATCCATATCAAAATTTAACCTTATCTAATCCTTTGCAGAATAGCTCTGCTCTAAATTTGATTAAAGATAGCAAAGCTTTGGATCAAGAAGGAAATGAAAATAGCTTAGAACAATTAAGTTATATTTTTAATAATACCACTTATGCTAGTGAATTTGGATTTAGAATCAATGAAGAAGGTTTTTTTGATAAAGATTTAAATAAAATTGCAAATATACCAGAATCTTATGATATCAACATTAAAAGTGTTAGAAGCATAGCAAAAGAACTCGCAAAACAAGATGAAAATTTAAACTACAATAAAATTGATCTACCTTATCTTTTAAATAGCTATCATAGTTCATTAAAATCTATAAATTCAGAATTTTTACAAGATGATAATGCTTATTTAAGTCGCGATCTTATTTCAAAACTATCATCAGGTTTTTCAACAGATAATGGAGAATTTTTAGGCCAAATTTCAAGAATTTACAACAATCAAGAAGAAATTGATTTGGCATTAAGCAATATCGCAAATTTAAATACTTTAATGTTGGATAATAAAATAACTAATTTTCATTTTGATAAAGCCATAGAAAATACTTCTTCTAATGAAATTTTAAAACCTTATTTAACTAAAAATGCAGAAGTATCAAAATCTGGTCTTTTAATGAATTTTATCTACCATGATATAAAAACTCAAAACGAAAAAGAATTTAACTTTTTTATGAAACCTGCCACTTTAGAACTAAGCTCTCATCAAAATTTACAAAAAATTCTCAAGGGTGAAACAGATATAGAAGATTACATCAAAAAAGAAAATGAAAAAAAGATGAGTTTTGATCTTTATCTTTATGTTAATGGCGTAGATAAAAAAACAAGCACTCAAGACAAACTATCTGTATTTTTTCAACAATATATTAACTACCAAAAAGATATGGATTTAAGAGAATTTGCAAATTCAAGTTCAATATTTCAAATTTATATCGATCAAAATCGCAATGATTTTGATGCTCTTAAAAAACAATATCAAAACCAAAGTCAAGATACGCAAAGATTAGAAGAAGCAAATCAACTACGTTCTAGCTCTATAGAAAATTTTTTAGATCGTCGTCAAAAACAAGCAAATATAAATAAAATTTTAAACTCTTATATGTCTGTGATGGTTTAAAATAATTTTTTAAAAAATATATAAATTATAAATACTTTAATAATAATAATTTTTATATAATTAATTAATAAAATTTTAAGTATTATAGCATTATAATCCGCTCTCGAAAAATATAAATATAAAAGTACTCAAAACCATGACTTATAATGAAAAAATTATTTCGATGAATAATGATCTTTTAGATCATCAACATAAAGAACTTTTTGAAATTTCTAAAAAACTCTCTTTAATGAACCAACGTCATGTTGGAACAAAAGAGTTAAAATTGTCTTAAGAGAGTTGTTGATAATGATCAATAGACATTTTTCAGATGAAGAAGCCTTTATGAGAGAAATAGAATATCCTTATATCAACCATCATACAAGAATTCATAGAAAAATTATCTTAGAAATTGAAGAAATTATCATCAGTGAAGCTAAATTTGTAAATATAATGACCGAAAAATTAAATCTCGTTGTTCAAGATTTTATCTTTAAACATACAGCCAAAGAAGATTCAAAGATAGTAAAGTATTACGAAGAAAAATTTAAGAAATAGTATTTCTTATTTTTGCTATATAAAATTCACAAAATATTTCACTTTAAAATTTTACTTTAGCATTTTATTTTTGTTATAATTTTTAACCTAATTTTTATAAATTTTTGTTATTATCCGTTTTCAAATAAAGATAAAAAATATCCTAATTAAAATTAAGGATAAATTAAGGATTTTAAAGTGAAAGTATATTTAGATAACAACGCAACGACAATGCTTGATCCTAATGCTTATGAGTTGATGCTACCTTTTTTAAAGGATATGTATGGAAATCCAAATAGCCTTCATCAATATGGTAGCGCAACACATCCTGCCTTAAGAGAAGCTTTGGATAAACTTTATGCAGGACTTGGAGCAAATGACCTAGATGACATAGTTGTAACCTCCTGTGCGACAGAAAGCATTAACTGGGTGCTTAAGGGTGTGTATTTTGATCATATTTTAGATAAAGAACGCAATGAAGTGATTATTTCTAGCGTAGAACACCCTGCCGTTGCTGCTGCTGCTTATTTTTTAAAAAGTCTTGGAGTAAAAGTCATAGAACTTCCTGTAAATGAAGAAGGGGTTTCTACTGTAGAAGATTTGCGTAAAGTGATTAGCGATAAAACAGCGCTTGTAAGTGTTATGTGGGCAAATAATGAAACAGGTATGATTTTTGATATTAAAGCGATGGCAGAACTTGCGCATGAATTTGGTGCTCTTTTTCATACGGATGCTACTCAAGCAGTAGGTAAAATAAAGGTTAATTTAACTCAAGTAGGAGTTGATTTTGCTTCATTTTCGGCACATAAATTTCATGGACCAAAGGGTGTGGGTGGACTTTTTATAAAAAAAGGACTTAAACTTACTCCACTTTTACACGGTGGAGAACACATGGGTGGTCGTAGAAGCGGAACTTTAAATGTACCTTACATGGTGGCTATGGGCGAGGCTTTGCGTATTGCAAATACTATGCTTGATTTTGAAGATTCTCATATACGCCGTTTAAGAGATAAACTAGAAGATCAAATTTTAGCTTTACCTGATACAACAGTGGTTGGAAAAAGGGAACACCGTGTGCCTAATACAATCTTAGCAAGTATTAAAGGCGTTGAAGGCGAAGCGATGCTTTGGGATTTAAATAAAAATGGTATAGCTGCAAGTACGGGCTCAGCCTGTGCAAGCGAAGCTTTAGAAAGCAATCCTATTATGGAAGCTATCGGTGCGGAACATGATTTAGCGCACACAGCTTTAAGACTTTCTTTGTCACGTTTTAACACTGAAGAAGAAATTGATTATGCAGCAAAACAAATTAAAAATGCAACACAGAGATTAAGAGCAATTTCTTGCACTTATGCTTATAATCCAAATAATTACAAATAAGGATGAAAAATGGGAAAAAATAGTTTAATTGGTGGATCCATTTGGGATGAGTATTCACAAAAAGTTCAAGATAGAATGAATAATCCTCAACATATGGGAGAATTTAGTGAAGAAGATGCTAAAGCACGCAATGCAAAATTGATCGTAGCTGATTTTGGCGCAGAAAGTTGCGGCGATGCGGTAAGACTTTTTTGGCTTGTAGATGAAAAAACTGATAAAATTATCGATGCAAAATTTAAAAGTTTTGGTTGTGGTACAGCTATAGCAAGTAGTGATACTATGGTGGATCTTTGTATAGGAAAAACTGTAGATGAAGCAGTAAAAATCACAAATTTAGATGTGGAATTTGCTATGCGTGATAATCCAGAAACTCCAGCTGTTCCACCTCAAAAAATGCACTGTTCGGTTATGGCTTATGATGTAATCAAACAAGCAGCAGCGCATTATAAAGGTATAAGTCCTGAAGATTTTGAAGATCAAATTATAGTTTGCGAGTGCGCTAGGGTAAGTCTTGGAACTATTAAAGAAGTGATTAAACTTAATGATTTGCATAGCGTAGAAGAAATCACACAATATACTAAAGCGGGTGCTTTTTGTAAATCCTGTATCAAACCAGGCGGACATGAAAAAAGAGATTATTACCTTGTAGATATTTTAGCTGAAACTAGAGCTGAAATAGATAGAGAAAAACTCAAAAATACAATGAAAAGTGATGTGGCTTTTGATGAAATGACCGTAGTGGGACAATTAAAAGCAGTTGAAAGTGTTTTAGATGCTGAAATTCGCCCTATGCTTCATAATGATGGTGGAGATTTGGAAGTGATTGATATACAAAAGGCTGAAGGTGCAGCAATTGATGTTTATATTCGTTATCTTGGTGCTTGTAGTGGTTGTTCTAGTGGAAGTGGTGCAACACTTTATGCTATTGAAACAATTTTACAAGAAGAATTAAGTCCAAATATACGCGTTATGCCAGTTTAAAAAAATAGCAAGATAAAATCTTGCTATTTTATAGCTTTTGCTTGCAAATCAAGGGGTGGTAAATTTTCTATATAAATACTACGACTTGGGAAAGCAAAGGTTAAACCATTTTTTTCAATTATACGCATAAACTCAAGCATTAAACTTTGTCTAGCTTCTCTAAAATCTTTTCCGCCTATTTCTTTGGTATAAAAATAAAGCTCTATATTAATACTACTATCTGCAAATTCACTTAAAGCCACATAACAAGCATTTTTATAGCCTTCTAAATCATTAATAGATACAAGATTTTGACGATATTTTGTTGTATGATCGCCATATTTTAATGCGCTATCCTCATCGTGAGCTACTAAATCACTTGTATGCAAAAATTCTCTTAGATCTTTTACACATTGTTCTAGTTTTTCAGGAGTAGCATCATAACCAACACCCAAATACATTCTAACATGGCGACCCATGCGTCTTTTGCTCCAATTTTTGATATTAGCTCCCATAATAGTTGAATTTGGTAAAAATACAAGACAATTATCAAAAGTTCTAATAGTAGTTTTTCTAAGTCCTGTTTCAACCACGGTTCCTTCTATGCCTGAAACCTCTACCCAATCTCCTTGATTAAAGCTATTATCAAAAAGTAAGAGTATAGAAGCAAAGAAATTTGCAATGATATCTTTCGCCGCTAAAGCAACAGCTAAACCACCAATTCCCAAAGATGCAATAATAGCCGAAATATTAAAACCAAGTTGAGCAAGAATATATAATAAAGCTATGATAATAATGACAAAATATAAAATTTTAATAATTAAATTTACAACTTCTTTTTTTCCACTTTTTTGAGCAAGTTTAGAAACCAATACCACGCCATAACCATCAAGCATTCTTAAAATAAGCCATGCAATTAAAACTGCATAAACTATATGAAAAAAATTACTTAAATTTACACTCAAAGGTGCAGGATAAGTTGCTATAGTAAGACAAAGAGAAATAGCATAGACAATCAACAAGAAACCTACGGGTTTTTTAATATTCTCAATAAAAATGACTTTAATATCATCTACATCATTTTTATTTCTATAAAAAAGCTGAACAAGGAAAAAATATACTATATTTGCAAAAAAACGTCTTAAAGATATAAAAAATACTAAAACCAAAGCAGAAATTACTATTTTTCCGATATTAACAAAACTTACCCCAATTGCCTCATTTATACGATCTATCCAAACTTGAAGCTCGAGTAATGAAAAAATATAATTACTTTCAAGCAAATCTGCATTTGAGCGTAAATACTTAAGAATTTCAGAATAAGAATCTACAGCATTACTGATATATCTTTCTTTTAGGGTAATTTTTTCTAATTCTTCTGGATTTGTAATTTTGCTTTTAAAACTATCTAAATTAACATTAGAAGAATTTTGTAAATTTTCCATTGCCTTATCAACAGTAGCAATCAAATCTTCACTGCTTGCTGTATTTTTAAAAAGTTTTTCCACTTCAAACAAAGAAGAATAAAAACTTTCCACAATATTAAAATAAACTAGATTAAGAGTAGCATCTGTATAAATATAAGGCTTATTAATATTCTTTTTTTGAACATCTAGTAATTTTTCTTTTGCTTTTAAAAATCTAGCCACTGCCTCTTCATTAATCTTTTGTCCTACTATCATATCGGGTATTTTTGCTAAAATAGTCTTTTTGTCTTTTTCAAATTCACTTAAAATACCATTAAAAGTGCTTGAATTTTCATCATTGTTTTTCTTAAATTCTTTAATTTGATTGTTAAGATCAACATATTTTTCAACTAAAGCATAAATTCCTTCATCCTCTTTGCTAATATTTGCATCAATAAATTTAAATTCTTGTGCTCCAAGGTATAAAATAAAAAAACATAAACTAAAAATAATTTTTTTCATTGAACTTTCCTATCCTGTATTAAAGTAAAAATTTTTGCTTTAAAATCATACTCATAAATTTCACCTGTCTCTATAATATAATACCAAGCATGTACTTCTATTTTTCCTTCATCTAAAGCTTCTTGCACGCCTGGATAAGTAAGTATATTTTGCAAAGAATTTACTAAATTTAATTTTTCTGTAAGCCATGAACGCATAGCCAAATCGTCTCTTGCAAAAATCATCACATCTTTTTTTATCGGATCTAACATAGTAAGCCATTTTTTCACGTTAGGAATTTTATTTAACTCTTCATCAGAATAATAAAGAGCATTGCAACCTCCACAATTACTATGGCCACAAACGACGATATTTTTAATATGCAATGAATTTAAAGCATACTCTATTGCTGAAGTTGTCGCCAAGTAATCTTCTCCAACGCGATAAGGTGGAACTATATTTGCAATATTTCGTATTACAAAAAGCTCACCTGGACCCGTATTAGTGATCAAATTTGGAATTACTCTAGAATCAGAACAACCTATAAAAAGAGTATGGGGATTTTGCTTATTTTTTAGACTTTCAAAAAGTTCTTCATGCTCCTTAAAGTCTTCTTGCATAAACTTAATCGCACCGCTAATAAGATTTTCCATAAAACCAACCTGAAACTAAAATCTTGAAATTATAACAAAATTTCAGCAAAGATTTCATTTAAGCATAAGATATTATATAAATTAACTTTTTATTTAGTCTAATATGTTAGATTTCGCTCAAGATTTTAAAAAATCTAACAATTTTGCAAGGAGAATTTTATGAGTCTTTATGATAGAGACTACTCAAGATCAAAAGAATTTGAAAATACACGCTCAAGCGAATTAAGTATTTTTATTAAACAAACTTATCAACTTTTTGCTGCTTCATTATTAGCTGCAACAGTAGGTGCGTATGTAGGAATTTTTGCTTTAGCATCATTTTTTATACAATCACAAGTAACTTTTTGGATCCTTTTTGCTGTTGAAATCGGACTTTTATTTGCTTTGCAATGGAAAAAAAGAGAGGCTCCATTAAATCTTGTTTTACTTTTTGGTTTTACTTTCTGCTCAGGTTTAACGCTTACACCTTTACTTATTTCAGTTTTAGCTCTACCAGCTGGAGGAATTATCATCGCTCAAGCTTTTGCTTTAACAACAGTTGCTTTTGCAGGACTTAGTGTATTTGCTATGAATACAAAAAAAGATTTTACTGTTATGGGTAAAGCTTTATTTATAGTATTAATCGTTATTGTAGCAGCATCTTTACTAAACCTTTTCTTCCAAAGCAGTATAGTTAATCTAGCTATTTCAGCAGTAGCTGCAATATTATTTTCATTTTACATTCTTTATGATACGCAAAATATTATCCGCGGAAATTATGAAACTCCAATCGAAGGTGCAGTAGCACTTTATCTTGATTTTGTTAATCTTTTCGTATCTTTACTTAATATCTTAAGAAGCTTCAATAGCAGATAAGTTTTTGTGGGATTTTTCTCACAAAAACTTTTCAAGTTTCAAAACTTTTCAAGTTTTATTTAGCTAAAATAATCATTTAAAAATTAACTTTTAGGAAATTTCAATGATCACTCTTTTAATCATTTTACAATTTATCATCGTTGTAGTTATTTGTATAGCAGTTTTACTTCAAAAAAGTTCAAGTATAGGACTTGGAGCTTATAGTGGAAGCAATGAAAGTTTATTTGGTGCCAAAGGACCGGCTGGATTTTTGGCAAAATTTACCTTTGTCATGGGAATTTTACTTATTGCAAATACTATTGGTCTTGGTTATTTATACAATAAAGCTAGCAAGGACTCTCTAGCAGAGAAAATTAAAGTAGAAAACAACAACACTACTATTCCAAGTGCTCCTATTGTGCCTACTACCCCAAACACAAATTCTATCGCTCCAAGTGCACCACAACTTCCAAGCGATGTTAATTCAAGTAAATAATTAAAGGAAATGATAATGCTAAATGAAATTTTTAACAAACAAAAAACCCAAAGTGAAAAATCTTTAGAAGCCTTAAAAAAAGACTTTACCACTTTAAGAACTGGAAAAGTTAATACCCATATTTTAGATCATATTACAGTGGATTATTATGGAACTCAAACTCCTTTAAATCAAGTAGCAACTGTTTTAGCAAGTGATGCTTCAACTATTAGCATCACTCCTTGGGAAAAACCTTTACTAAAAACCATAGAAAGCGCTATTGCAGCTGCAAATATCGGTGTCAATCCAAACAATGACGGCGAAAGTGTAAAATTATTTTTCCCTCCGATGACTAGAGAGCAAAGAGAAGAAAACGTAAAGCAAGCTAAAGCTATGGGTGAAAAGGCAAAAGTTTCTATAAGAAATATACGCAAAGATGCCAACGATGCAGTTAAAAAACTAGAAAAAGATAAGGCAATAAGCGAAGATGAAGCAAAAAAAGCTTATGATGAAGTGCAAAAACTTACCGACACCTATACAACAAAAATTGATGAGAGTGTAAAAAGCAAAGAAAGTGAACTTTTAAAGGTTTAACGATGAATTTAGAACAAATTTATAAAGATTGTGGTGCTTATTTAGAAGGGCATTTTTTACTAAGTTCAGGTAAACATTCGCAATTTTATCTTCAAAGTGCAAAAGTTTTAGAGGATCCAAAATTAGCAGCAAAACTTTGTGATGAACTTGCAAAGATTATTGCAAGCTATAAGATAGAATTTGACAGCATTTGTTCTCCTGCTTTAGGTGGAATTTTAGCAGGTTATGAGCTTGCAAGAGCTTGTAGCAAACGTTTTATCTTCACTGAAAGAGTAAATAAAGAAATGACTTTAAGACGTGGTTTTGAAGTAAAAAAGGGTGAAAAATTTATAATTTGTGAAGATATCATTACTACAGGTGGTAGTGCTTTAGAGAGTGCAAAAATCATTGAAAGTTTAGGTGGCATTATTGTAGGTTTTGCAGCATTGGCAAATCGTGGTTTTTGTGCAGTAGAAAATTTAAAATCTCCAAGAAAAGATAATGCGAAATTACCTGAAAATTTACCACTCTTTACTCTAGGAAATTTTGAATTTGAAATTTATGATGAAACAAATTGTCCACTTTGTAAAAAAGGGAGTAAAGCTATAAAACCAGGAAGCCGTGGAAATTAAATGAAAACTAAAGCAAAAATTAGCTCTAGATGGCTAAGATTTAGAGCTTTGCTTATAGATATTTTTCTTATTTATGTTCCTATTTTGTATTTATTTTATTTTCTATTAGGCTCTAAAGAAGCTTTTTTAAACAACCATTTTATCACAACTTTATGTACTTTTTTATTTGGTTTGATTCAAGCTATTTTTTTAACAAAAAAGGCACAAAGCCCAGGTCTTAAAGCGTATGATTTATATCTTATTGATATAAAAACGGGAAAGAAGCTAAGTTTTCTTAGAATTTTACTAAGATATGTGATATTTATTATAAGTTTTGGCTTACTCTTTGGTTTATTTGTCAGTTTTATAAGAAAAGATCGTTTAAATTTACACGATATTTTAACTCAAAGTTGTATAGCTACTAAAGCATAAAGAAAGGTTAAAAATGCAAAGAAAAAGAATTTACAATCCAAGTTCAAACGAAACCCTAGGAGATCGTAAAGTTTTTGATGGTAACCCACATGGAATTTTAAATTTCACTAAGGCAAAATATACTTGGGCTTTAAAACTTTGGGATTTAATGGAGGCAAATACTTGGTTTCCAAAAGAAGTGGATACAACTAAAGATGCACTTGATTATCGCTGTAATTTAACTGCAGGTGAAAAAAGAATGTATGATTTGGTTTGGAGTCAGCTTATTTCTATGGATAGTTTTCAAACCAATAATTTAGCAGACAATATCAACCCTTACATCACAGCTCCTGAAATCAATGCGGTTTTGGCACGCCAAGCTTATGAAGAGGCAAACCATTCAAAATCTTATGCTGTTATGGTAGAAGCGATTTGCGATAATACAGATTTGATTTATGAAATGGAAAAGCATGATGAAACTTTGCGTGAAAAAAATGACTTTATTTCAAGCATTTATGAAGAATTAGCAGGCGATGTAGATGATAATAAACTTCTTTTAGCTATGGTGGCAAATCAAATTTTAGAAGGAGTATATTTTTATAGTGGTTTTACTGCTATTTACGCACTTGCGCGTGCAGGAAAAATGCTAGGTTCAGCACAAATGATCCGCTTTATCCAAAGAGATGAAATCACACATCTTTTATTATTTCAAAATATGATCAATTCAGTACGCAAAGAAAGACCCGATTTATTCCATGATGAAAATATCAATAAAATTTATGATATGTTTAAAAAAGCTGGAGATCTTGAGATCAAATGGGGTAAATACATCACTCAAAATCAAATCATGGGCTTTACTGATGATATCATAGAAGAATACATCCATTATCTTGTAGATCAAAGATTAAGTGCGATCAATTTAGATAAGTTATACAATGCAAAACATCCCATTAAATGGGTGGATGATTTTTCAAAATTTAACGATCAAAAGAGCAATTTCTTTGAAAGTAAAGTAACGAATTATTCTAAGGGTAGTATAAGCTTTGATGATTTCTAAAACTTCTTTAGCCTTGCTTTGTGATTTTTATGAATTTACAATGTCTCAAGGCTATTTCAAAAACAATAAAAAAGATCAAATTTGTTATTTTGATATATTTTTTAGAAAAATTCCAGATTCAGGTTCTTTTGCTATTTTTGCAGGTCTTGAAGATATTTTAGACTTTGTTGAAAATTTGAGTTTTGATACAGAAGATATAGAATTTTTAAGAAAACAAGGTATTTTTGATACAGAATTTTTAGATTTTTTATCTAGCTTTAAATTTAAAGGCGAGATTTATGCCATGCGTGAAGGAGAAGTGATTTTTCCAAATGAACCTTTACTTTGCGTTAAAGCTACAACTATAGAAGCACAGCTTTTAGAAACTTTTTTACTTTTAAGTTTAAACCACCAAAGCCTTATTGCTACCAAAACCAATCGTATCGTGCGTGCAGCTAAAGACAGTAAAATTTTAGAATTTGGTTCACGCAGAGCACAAGGAAGTGAAGCAGCCTTAAAAGGAGCAAGAGCAGCTTTTATAGGAGGTTGCATAGGAAGTGCTTGTACTTTAGCAGGAAAAATTTATAATATCCCTATCAATGGAACTATGGCACATTCTTGGGTGCAAATGTTTGAAAATGAACTTGAAGCTTTTAAAGCTTATGTGAAAATTTATCCAAAAAATCCTGTTTTTTTGATCGATACTTATGATTGTCTAAATAGCGGACTTAAAAATGCGATTAAAGTTTTTAAAGAATTTGGTATCCAAGAAGGCGGTGTGAGAATAGATTCTGGAAATTTGCTTGAGTTGAGTTTGAAAATCAGACAAGAACTTGATCAAGCAGGACTTCAAAAATGTAAAATCATAGTTTCTAACGCCCTTGATGAATGGAGTATTAAAAAACTCAAAGAACAAAATGCACCTATTGATATCTTTGGTGTAGGCGAAAGATTGATCACTGCTTCAAGCGATCCTATTTTTAGTTGCGTTTATAAACTCGCAGCCTTAGAAGATCAAGGCATAAAACCTAAAATCAAAATCAGCGAAAATAACGAAAAATCAACCCTACCTCATTTTAAAAAGCTTTTTAGGGTTTATGATAAAAACACGCAAAAAATCCTTTTTGATGAGCTTTATGTTTTTGACGAAAACCCAAATCAAGATGAAAATTTAGAACGCAAAGAACTTTTAGAATTAGTCTACAAAGAAAAAAGACTTCTTAAAAAGTCATCTTTAAATACTATTCAAGATTATACAAAAGAGCAAATTTCAAAACTCGATGAGAGTTTTTTAGATCTTGATCGTTTTGTGAAATTTGAAGTAAAACTCTCGCCTAAACTTCAAAATATCACTGAAGATCTTTTAAAAACTCGTTTTTAAAATCCACATAATTTAAAGCGGATTGTTTTAGAAAGCTGACTTCTTCATCGTTTAATTCACGCACAAATTTTGCAGGATTTCCAAGTATCAAAGAGCGTGGCGGAAATTTTTTACCCTTTGTTACAACGCTTCCAGCACCCACTATGCTATCTTCTTCTATCAAAGCATTATCCATGATAACAGCATTCATTCCGATTAAAACACGATTTTTTATCACACAAGCATGGATAACGCAATTATGTCCTATAGTTACATCATCTCCTATTATTGTAGGAAAACCAGCGTCTTTTAACTTTCCTTTTTCATCAAATTCCCTATGCCAAACATGGACTGTGCTAAGATCTTGAATATTGGTTCTTTTGCCAATTTTTATAAAATTAACATCGGCTCTTAAAACACAATTAAACCAAATACTACTTTCATCTCCTATTTCTATTTCTCCTATGATTTTAGCGCCCTCTGCAACAAAAACATTTTGACCTAATTTAGGACTATGATTTTTAAATTTTATAAGCATTTTTTTCCTTTTTATTTAAGTATAGCTAAGTTTAACTCTATTTCAACTTTTTTAGTTACAATTTTTATTTAAATTTATAGGAGAAGTAATGAACGCATTTGAACAAAAAAGATGTCAAAATATGGCTGAAGAAATTGCACAAAAAGTTTTTATCAATGAAGAACTTTTTAATGCTTTTTGCCAAATTCCGCGTGAAATTTTTTCTCCTTTAAAAGCTCATGCTTATCGCCTTGATGCTTTGCCTTTGGCAAATTCTCAATGGATTAGTTCACCTTTAACTGTGGCTAAAATGACTATGGCTTTAGATTTTAAAAATGCTGATAGTATTTTAGAGATAGGTTGTGGAAGTGGCTATCAAGCTGCGATTTTAAGCAAAGTCATAAGGCGTGTTTTTACCATAGAACGCATAGAAAATTTAGCCAAAAAAGCCGCTCAAACTTTCAGAGAATTAGAACTTTTTAATATCAATGTAAAATTTGATGATGGGCAAAATGGCTGGAAAAATTATGCTCCTTATGATAGGATTTTATTTTCTGCTTATGCGACACAAATTCCTGAAATTTTACTCGATCAATTAAGTGATGACGGGATTTTAGTCGCTCCTATTTTACACAATGGCAAACAATTCATCACACGCCTTAGAAAAAATGGCACAAATTTACAAAAAGAAATTTTAGAAGAATGTTTATTTGTGCCTATAGTAGATGGGAAAGAATAAACTTTTTTTACAAAATTTATTAAAAACTCTTTAGAGCCTTTCTTAACTTTTCACTCATTTCATCAATATGTTCTTTTTGCAAAATCAAAGGAGGTAAAAATCTCAAATCATTCTCCCCGCAACTTATCAGTAAAAGTGCATTTTCTTGGCATTTTTGAATGACCTTAGCTACTTTTACATTTTTATCAAGACTCAGCCCTTGCATAAACCCTAAGCCTTTGCGTTTTTTACAAAAATCAAATTCTTTGATCAACTCATCTAAACTTTGCTCTAAATAAGGCGTGAGTTTATTGACATTTTCTAAAATTTTTTCTTCTTTAAAAATTTCAAAAACCGCATTCACTCCTGCACAAACCAAAGGATTTCCTCCATAAGTGCTTCCATGATCACCCGCTTCTAAAGAATTGCTTGCTACTTTTTGATTTATTACAAAAGCACCCACACTAAGCCCACAACCTAAGGCCTTAGCCGAAGTCATGATATCGGGTAAAATTTGCGCGTGCTCATAGGCAAAAAATTTTCCACTTCTACCCATGCCACATTGAATTTCATCAGCGATTAATAATATATCTTTTTCATCGCAAAGC
Source organism: Campylobacter sp. 2014D-0259 (assembly GCF_008000505.1). Taxonomy (NCBI): domain Bacteria; kingdom Pseudomonadati; phylum Campylobacterota; class Epsilonproteobacteria; order Campylobacterales; family Campylobacteraceae; genus Campylobacter; species Campylobacter sp. 2014D-0259. The sequence goes on along the minus strand of NZ_VOAQ01000003.1, from coordinate 60,698 downwards.
TTTCTTAAGGCTTTGTAAAAATCTTTATTTGCAGGATTTATCCCACCTTCTCCTTGCACGCTTTCTAAGATAATAGCGCAAGTTTTTTCATTCACCAATTTTTCAACGCTTGAAATATCATTATATTTTGCAAATTTAACCCCTGAAATTAAAGGTTTAAAAGGCTTTTGATATTTTTCATTAGCAGTAAGCGATAAAGCCCCTAAAGTACGCCCATGAAAAGAATGCTTAAAAGCGATAAATTGTCCACCCTTAATACCTTTGTTAAAGGCGTATTTTCTAGCTGTTTTCATCGCTCCTTCTATACTTTCTGTACCAGAATTTGTAAAAAAAACACGCTCTAAAGCACTAGCTTTGGCTAAATTTTTAGCTGCAGCGGCTATGTTTTCATTATAATATAAATTGCTAGTATGCAAAAGCTTATCCACTTGCGCTTTGATTTTGGCATTAAATTTAGCATGATTATATCCTAAAGCACAAACACCTATGCCGCTTGAAAAATCAAGATATTTTTTAGCCTTATCGTCAAAAAGATAAACCCCCTGCCCTTTTTCTAAAACTATATCAAAACGCTTATAGGTAGGGATAATATGACTTTGTTCTTTATAATCCATTTTCATCCTTTAACCCACCAAAGTACCTATACCTTCATCGGTAAAAAACTCAAGCAACAAAGAATGTTTCACACGCCCATCTAAAATATGTACCTTTTTGACTCCATTTTCACAAGCATCAATGCAAGATTTTAATTTTACATGCATACCACCTTCTATTTTGGGGGCTAAAATTTTAGCTTGTTCAAGGCTGATTTTAGAAATCAAAGAATTTTTATCATTAAAATCCTCATAAAGCCCTGCAGTATCAGTTAAAAAAGCAAGTTTTTCAGCCCTTAAAGCCTTAGCGATCGAACAAGCTGCGTCATCAGCGTTGATATTATAAGTATTAAAATTCTCATCCATACCAATAGGAGTAATGATAGGTAAAAAATCCTTTTCTAAAAGCTCTTCTAAAATTTTAGAATTTACCTTTTGTATCGTGCCAACAAAAGCTAAATTTTCATCTTTTTTCACACATTCTAAAAGCGCGCCATCTTTACCACAAAGCCCTATGGCTTTAACTCCTAAATTTTGCAAACTATGGACTAAATTTTTATTGATATGATTTAAAACCATACTGGCTACTTCAGTAGTGGCTTTATCACTAACTCTAAGACCGTTTTTAAACTCACTCTTTACGCCTAATTTTTCACACATAGCAGAAATATCTTTTCCCCCACCATGTACGATGATAGGCTTTAAACCCACAAGTTTTAAAAGAGCTATATCTTGCATCACGCAATGCTTTAGCTCTTCATTTTCCATAGCTGATCCGCCGTATTTTATAAGTATAATCTTGGAATTAAATTTGCGTATATAAGGCAAAGCTTCGATTAAGACATTGGCTTTTTCTAAATATTTTTGCATGATCATTCCTTAAGCATTAAAGCTGGTTTGATTATACTCATTTAAAGAAAGATCGTAATAATTCGCATCCTCTCTTAAAGTAAAACCATAATGTTTCCAAAACTCATTGCCTAAATCATTGTTTTTAAAAGCGATTAAGGCGATTTTATTGATCTTTTGAGCTTTTAAGGCCTCAAGACAAAATTTTGTCATCTCGTGTGCTATACCCTTTTTTCTATGATCTTTATGCACACATACATGATAAAATCCCCCTGTGCGTCCATCATGCCCGCAAAGTATGCTTCCTACAATTTCTTCACCAAGCACTGCTACAACACTAAGATCTGGGTTTCTATCTAAAAAATTTTCTATATTTTCTTTGCTATCATCAATGCTTCTTATCCCAAAGCCTTTTATCTCGCACCAAAGCTTATAAACGGCTTCATAATCGCTTTTTTGCATAGCTCGTATTAACATTTTTATCCTTTACAAATTTGCAAAGAATTTAAGTCCTTCATCTTCATCAAAATCAAACATTAAATTCATATTTTGAACAGCTTGTCCTGCTGCACCTTTGATTAAATTATCAATAGCACCAAGCACAATAACACGCTTTGTGCGTTGATCTACACTAAAATTTATATCCGCAAAATTGCTTGATTTAACCCACCGAGTCTGCGGAAGCGACTGCGGCGGTAAAAGCCTTATGAATTTATTGTTTTGATAGTATTTTGTATAAATATCGCGTATATCTTGTTCTTGCAAGTCCTCTTTTAAATTTGCATAAGCACTGATTAAAATTCCTCTTTGCATAGGTACAAGGTGAGGGGTAAATTGTAGAGTGATTTTCTCTTTGGCTGCATAGCTTAAATGCTCTTCAATTTCAGGAGTATGGCGGTGCGAAGCCAAACCATAAGCTTTGATATTTTCATTAACTTCACAAAAAAGATTTTCCACCTTAGCACTTCTTCCTGCTCCACTTACTCCACTTTTTGCATCAATGATAACTGAATTAAAATCAATGATCTTTTCTTTAAAAAGCGGATAAAGACTTAAGATAGAACAGGTGGTATAGCAACCTGGATTTGCCACCAAACTTGCTTTTTTTATCTCTTCTTTATAAAGCTCGCAAAGTCCATAAACTGCATTTTGCAAAAGCTCTTGATTAGGATGAGTGAATTTATACCAAAGCTCATAATCTTTAGGATTTTTAAGACGAAAATCCGCACTTAAATCAATGATTTTCATCTTTTTTAACAAATTCTCATTTAAAAGCTTAGCACTAAATTCATGCGGAGTAGCCAAAAACAAAAGATCAAGTTCAAGTTCATCTAAATTTTTGTTTTCAAAACATAAATTTAAAGGGGTATTAGGATAAAGATCTTGATAATTTTGCCCCACGCTAGAACTCGAACCTAAATAAGAAATTTCAACTTTGGGATGATTAAGCAAAATGCGTACAAGCTCATTGCCCGCATAACCACTCGCTCCTAAAATCCCAACTTTTATTTTCATCTTTATCCTTTAAATGTAAAAGCAAGTATTATAAACAAAAAAAGCTTAAAATAAAAATACAATTTTTAAATTATTTTTTATTTAAAAACTATATCTTAAATTAGCATTTACACTCCAATCCACATTTAAATCGCCAAAAAATGTCTTTTCAAATTCGAAACTAAAGCGTGTTTTATCATTAAGCTTATAATCACTTCCTAAATTTATAAACATTCTTTGATCTTTTTTTCCTTCATATCTTCTCTGGCTTGCTTGATCCTCTAAAATTTGATCTCCTGTTTTAATCAGATCTGCATACAAACCAAGTCCTGTTCTAAAATTTAAATTTTGATTTTGACTTCCTATGAAAAATGCTGTTTTTGCGACTAAAGGAATATAAGAAGATCGTTTTAAACTGGCAATATCTCCTTTTAGATCCATAGCTCCTACATAACCACTGATAAATTCCAAACTCGGCTCAAGATAAAATTTATCATAATTTTTTCTATAACCTAACTCAGCACTTAAGATGATATTATGCGAACCATCGTTATCATCTAGTCTACCTTGATTTCCTGGGATAAAATTTGCATTTACTTCATTTTGATGATAAATATATCTTAAAACAAAATCACTATAAAAACCTTCATTAAACAAAAGGCTAAAATATTGTCCTATTCCATAACCATTTAATTTCGCACTCAAATCAGTAGCACTTAAATTCATATTTGTATAATTGATCATCACCCCGCTATAAAGCTCGAAATTCGAATACTCGTTTAATTTATCATATCCGCTTTGAATTTCAAAGTATTTTCCACTATTATACTCATCACTCGTACCCCCACCAAAAGTTCTTAACCACACCCCACTTTCGTAAGGATTATTGCGTAATTCTCCCATTCTTTTATGCATATTATTCCATTCTATCATGGAGCCCAAAGTAGCTTGAGCAAGTATAGATTTAGCTTTTGCAATAGCTTGAGTATTATCATTAGTAAAAAAATACTCATCTTTAGTTTTAGAATCAATTTTTTCTAAATTCCACTGGGCAAAATTTTCCTCATTGTAAGAAAAAACAACATTTGGGGTATAAATACTAAAACCTTGCTCCACATTTGGTATAGTAAAAAATTCCTTTGTTAAATGTTTATTTTCATCTTTTAAATGAGCTAGTAATATATTTAAACCCGCTTCTTTGCTAGGATTGTTAAAAAATTTAATACTAAAGTATTATTTGTTCCTTGCGCGCTTTCCTTAGAATTAATATAATCTGCCTTAGATTTTTCAAAATCCACATTGATTTTAAATATTATATTATTTGCACTTAATTTTTTTGCATCAACTTTCCCATAAATGGCACTTTTTTCTGCTTGAATATTACTCATTTGTATATTAGACTCAAGCAAAGAATCTTTAATCACAAGATTTTTTTGTGCATCATCAACACCTTTAATATTACCGCTAAAAACTATGTTTTGTAAAGTAGCATCAGAATGATCAAGATTTAAATTTCCACTAAAATAAACCTTTTCTATCTTAGCATTTTGGGTATTTTTAAGATTTTGCTCAAATCCCATTTCTTTACCAACTCCTGTTTGTGCAACGTCTCCATAAAAACTATCTTGAACTTTATCAGTGATATTTTCCCCATCTTTTTCATCGATCCACAAATTTTTACTTCCAAGCTCTATTTTGGAATTTTTAGCATTAAGATTTTCTACTTTTAAGCTTGCATTACGTCCTAAATAAAACTCGCTTTTTTCTAAATTAAGCTCTTTTAAAACAAAAAACCCTATCTTCCCAATCTTCTTGTGTAAAACTTACAGGTTTGGTTAAAGCACTTAAACCTTGCTCTTGAAGTTTTTTAGCTTGTTCTTCGCTTACATAAGCGTGTATTCTAGCATGTCCTTGAAAATTTAACTTGGCGTTTTCTGCCTTAAAAACACCTTCTTTATTGTAAATATTGCCATCAAAAATCAAAGCTTTATCTGTATTAGCACTAATTGTTATGGCCTCATCTGAAAAAATATTGCCATAATAAAGATAATTTTGCTTGTTTTCTAAATTTAAATTTGCCCCTGCTTTAGAGCTTGTGATAAAAACATTATTAGAATTGGCTTTAATTTGATCAAAAATTTAATGTTAAGCCCGATAGATCCAAAGTTCCACCATTCATATATAAAGTGTCGGTTTTTAAATTTTGTGCGTTTTTAAACCCTAAAGTTCCACCATTCATATAAATTTCACCAAAGCTTAAACCTTCACCCTCAAGACTTACCTTACCCTCACCCATCCTAAGTCCTGCATCCGCACTTTGACTTTTGACAATAAGTTCTCCTTCGCCCATTTTATAAAGAAAATCATCTTTTTTGGTTTTAACATTATATTCTATACTTGAACCCTTATCAGCGTAAATTCCTCCATGTATAAGCCATTTATCGCCTGTTATTTGCCAATTTGAATTTTGTTCAAAATTTAAAACACTAGCGCCTAAATCCACATCGCTATTTAAATTTATACTTCCATTTTGAAAAAAATACAAATCCTTGCTATTTTGCATTTCTTTGATTCTATCATCATATTTAGCCTTATCACCAAAAATATTTTCATAACTTACATAACCCGCATTAGCCCCAGAAATTAAGCTAACACCTTGCACCAACTGCCCTTCTTTCATCAAACCTTGATTGCTTAAAGTATAAACGCCTTGTGCGATATTAACCCTATGGCTATTTTGAAATTCATTGATCTTTGCTTGATTGATCAAAGCATAATCAACCTGTGAACAAGTATATCCATCAGTAAAATGGGCATTACAATTACTCGTACTTACTACACCTACTAAATACCATTTTTTATCAATCTTATCATAAACATAAACTCCACTTCCAGAATCCCCAGGTGTTGAAGAACTTGTAAAAGGATTTCTTTTATCATTGGTATAATTAAGAAATCGCAACTTAAAACGCTTATCTTCAGTATTTTTAGGAGCTAAACTGACAAAACCTCCTAAATTAATTTCATTAGAATCAAAAATCTTAATGGGTACTTTATTTGTATCTTCAAAACCTAAAGCTACAATACCACTTCCCTCTCTTACAAAGTACTCATAACGCGAACTATCAAAAAGCTTGCCTTTGCCTTTAGAATAATCACATTTTCCACTTTGACAACTATCCCAAAAAGGATCCTTGTATTCATAAATATCTCCACCATCGCCAGAATCTTTTTCAATAAAATTGAAATCTTTACTCAAATTTGCACTTTTATTGAGATTGATCTTACTCATTTTTAAAACAGCAAAATCCACATTTTCTTTCTTATAAGTAAAATTATCACTTGAGCTTACGATTCTATTTGCTACACCTCCAAAGTGTAAAACACTACCTTGTTTCACATAGCCTTTATTTACTTCCCCAGTATTTGAACTTGTACTCATATGAGAAGCACTGACTATATAAGATTGTCCTATATTGGTAAATTCTCCTTGGAATTTTCCTCCACGATTTGAAGTAGAAAAATCAATCATAGGTACATTGAAAGAGATGTTTTGATTAGGATTTTTTGCTAAAATTTCAAAGCCAATTTGACCTACTTGAAATTTACCCTTATTGCTAGCAAAATCAAGATATTCTTGAAAATAAAACTTTGGATCAATGGCCGAAGCAAAAAGATAATTAGAAAAACCAAATGCCATTAATGCACAAAAAGATAATTTTAGTTTCATAAATCCCTCCTTTTTATAAATATAATTTTAGCACAAAATTTAATTTTTAACTAAAATATAAAGTTGTTCATGAAGATGGATATTACGATTTTTAAGATTGCGAGAAGCTCTAAAAGTATTATATTTTTGTTCTAAAATCCGACATTTTCCAAGAGTACTTAAACGCTTTAAAAAAATTTCTTTTTTTACAAAACCTTCACAATTATAAGAAAGTAAAATCACTCTTGCTTTTAAATCATTAATAAGTTCAAATAAAGCATCTTGGGCAAATTTTGGCTTATTAAAAGTGCTACGGTTCCAATCTTTTGGAATGCCACTGATTTTAGAAATTTCTTCAGGTTTTTTATAATTTGCGATTAAATTTAGCATAAAATAATTAGAACTATAAGGGTGTTGATTATAAGGGGGATCAAGATACACTACATCAAAAAAATCAAGTTCTTTTGCAAGCATACTTGCATCCTTTTGCATCACTTCAAATTCACAAGAAAAATTTGAAAAAATAGGCATTTTAAGCTCTATTTCTCCTTTAATTCGTTTAAGTGCATTTTGTCCTTCGCCACCAAATTTTCCGATGCCATCCTTACCCTTATAAAAACCTTTAAAAACTCCACTAGTATTTGAATGAACACTGGCTTCATAAATCAAAGGAGCTATAAAGAAATGCCTCAATTCTTTTGGAATTTCATTTTCGATTTTTTGCCTTATAGTATCAAGATATAAAGCATTTTTAAAAGTATAAAAAACCCTTTCATTTTTTTTAATATCATCATCATCTTTTGGAGCATAAAGCTCACTGATAAAACCTTTTTGAAAATCTAAATTTTGGATTAAATTTTTATAATGCTTTTTTATATTTTGAAGTAAATCTTTGTCTTTATTGGCAAGATAACACTCATTGATGAGTTTTGAATAATCCTCTAAATCATTGGCTAAAATATAATTTGAGTGCGCTTTTGCAAAACGACTTACAACACCTGAGCCACTAAATATATCACAAAAACTAAATTTATCTTTACCAAGTTCTTTTTTAGCTACCTTAAAGCCCTTATTTAAAAAACTTAAAAGCGCTCTTTTATTTCCAAGATAAGTTATAATTTGCTCTTTTAAAAAAGAAGGATTTTCTTTCAAAATTTAAAACCTTTAAAAGCCTTATCCACAAAAGTGGATTAAGCTTTTTTTGGAGTTACAAGCATATTTACATAACGACCTTCAAAATTTGGCTCTTTGTCACGATTAGCTTCATTTTCTATCATAGTCCAAATTTTTTCAAGCAAAGCTACACCTGCTTCAGGAGTTGCCATTTCACGTCCTTTTAAGAACACACGAAATCTCACATGTTTACCTTGTTCTAAAAATTCTAAAGCATGTTTTACCTTGTAGTTAATATCATTTTGAGCAATTTTTACAGAAAGTTTGATTTCTTTTATATCAATCACTTTTTGTTTTTTCTTTGCTTCTTTTTGTTTTTTCTCTTGTTGATAACGGAATTTACCATAGTCCATGATCTTGCAAACAGGTGGCTTAGCATCTGCAGCTATCATTACAAGATCAAGTCCTAAACGATTTGCAATTTCTAAAGCTTCATCACTACTAATAATACCATAAACCTTGCCATCATCGCCAACACATCTGATTTCATCCGCTCTTATTTCTTCATTGAGCAATACTTCTTTTTCTTTACTCAAAAGTGTACCTCACTCATTTTCTCCTTAACTAATTTAATAAATTCATCTAAGCTAAGATTTTTTTGTTCTTTAGCTCTTCTATCTCTTAAAGCAACGCTACGCTTTGCCACCTCATCATCGCCTAAAACTAAAATCATAGGTAATTTTTGTTTTTCAGCTGTGCGTATTTTCTTACTTAAACTCTCATTTTTTTCATACACCTCGCTATCGATATTAAGCTCTAATAATTCTTTTTGAATTTCTTTTGCGTAAGCAATATGTGCTTCGCCTATTGGCACTATACCCACCGCAGTTGGTGCGATAAAAAATGGAAACTCACCCGCACAATGCTCGGTTAAAATTCCTATAAATCTTTCAAAAGAACCTAAAATCGCACGATGCAACATTACAGGTTGTTTTTTTTCATTATCACTATCAGTATATTCGAGTTTAAAACGACTTGGTAGGTTAAAATCTACTTGTATAGTTCCACATTGCCACTTTCTTTTTAAGGCATCGGTGATTTTAATATCGATCTTTGGCCCATAAAAAGCCCCGCCACCTTCATCAATACCGTATTTTAAACCTTGTTCATCTAAAGCTTCTTTTAAAGCCTTAGTTGCCACTTCCCAAATTTCATCATCACCTATGGCTTTTTCAGGTTTAGTTGAAATTTCCATCTCATAGCTAAAATCAAATAATTTCATCAAATTATCCACAAAAGCTAAAATTTCTAAAACCTGCTCTTTAATCTGACTTGGCATACAAAAAATATGTGCATCATCTTGAGTGAATTCTCTCACTCTAAAAAGTCCGTGCAAAACCCCACTTTTTTCATGACGATGCACCACGCCATATTCAAAAAATTTCAAAGGCAAATCACGATAACTTCTTACATCACTTTGATAAATTTTAATATGCCCCACACAGTTCATAGGCTTAATACCATATTCTTGTTCATCAATTTGTGTAAAATACATATTTTCTTTATAGTTTGCATAATGCCCACTGATTTTCCATGCATCTGCTTTTAAAAGCTCAGGTCCACGCACAGGCTCATAACCACGCAAACGATGGATCTTATAAAGTATATGTTCAAGTTTAGATCTAAGTCTTGCACCATTACTCAACCAGATAGGAAGACCACCTCCGATCTCATCATCAAAAGTAAAAAGTTTAAGCTCTGTTCCAAGCTTTCTATGATCGCGTTTTTTAGCTTCTTCAATAATGGTTAAATACTCTTTTAAACTTTCCTTATCTGCAAAAGCAGTCCCATAAATTCGAGTAAGCATTTCTCTTTTTTCATCGCCACCCAAATACGCTCCTGCAACACGAGTGAGTTTAAAAAAGCGTAAAAATTTCGTATTTGGCACATGAGGACCACGACACAAATCTTCAAATTCACCTTGTTTATAAATACTTACAGCTCCATCAGGAATACGCAATAAAACTTCTTGTTTTAAATCATCATTTTGAAATTTAGCCAAAGCTTCGTTTTTTGTGATTTCATATTTTGAAATTTCAATCTTTGCTTCAGCAAGTTCTTTCATCTTTTTTTCAATTTTTACTAAATCTTCTTCGCCAATCTTACTTTCTACACGAAAATCATAATAAAATCCATCTTCTATAACAGGACCAACGAAAAATTTAGCTTCAGGATACAAATTCTTAATCGCCTGTGCCATTAAATGCGCACAAGAATGACGGATTACCTCTAAACTTTCTTTAGAATTATCAAAATAAATTTCTTTTAAATTTGTATTTTTCACACTTTGAGAGTCAATTATTGTCTCATTGTCCAAATACGCAATAACTTCTTTTTCCATATTTTTAACCCTTTGTCGCTCACTTACCCTGTGAGTGTTTATAAAGTTCTAATTTTAACTTTCTAAGACTTAATTATTTTTGAAATTCAGCTTATTTTTAAAAAAAATCTTAGAATAAGTTTAATATTTATTTATAGCTTAAATTCACTTCCAGCATTTAAAATCCCACTATAATACAAATAAAAGAAAACAAATCCTAAAATAATACGATAAATTCCAAAAGGGATAAAGTCGAATTTAGAAATAAATTTTAAGAAAAATTTTATAACTAAAACCGCAACAACAAAAGCAGTGATAAAACCTATGCCTAAAGGAATTAAAGAATTTGCATTACTCAGTAATTCAGGCTCTTTATAAATACTATAAGCTGTAGCAATAATCATCGTTGGAATGGCAAGCAAAAAACTAAACTCAGCAGCCACTTTTCTATTAAATCCTAACAAAAGCCCACCAATAATACTTGCTCCACTCCTTGAAGTGCCAGGAATCATGGCTAAAGATTGAAAAATACCTATACAAAAAGCTTGTTTAAAGCTTATTTCTTCTAAGGAATTGATACGATATTGTTTATTTTTGTGCGCAAGTTCTATAAGAATAAACACAACACCACCAAAAATGAGCATTCCAACCACAACCCAACCATTAAATAAAGCATTTAAGTATTTTGCCACAAAAAGCCCTATAACTCCAGTAGGAAAAAATCCCGCTGCAAGTTTTAACCAAATATCAAGCCCTTGAAACAATTTACGCCAAAATACAAAAATTACCGCCAAAATAGAACCAAGCTGGATGATAATCAAAAAACTTTTCCAAAACTCATCTATATCAATACCTAAAATAGTCGTACCTAAAATCATATGTCCTGTTGAAGAAACAGGTAAAAACTCAGTCAGACCTTCTATAATTCCAAGTATTAAAGCATTTAAATTTTCCATTTTAATCCTTGAATGATAATTGCAAAAGAAAAATTATATCAGAATGGATTAAATGGGGTTTTAACCCCAAAAATTAAGCATCTTTTTTAACAATACGCTTAATAAAATATAATACAACTCCCACAAAAAAGATAAGTGCGAAAAGCTCGCTATCATGAAAATTTGCTAAATTTAAAGCTAAAGGATTTTCACTACCACCCATACTTACTGAAAATACAGTAATTCCTGCGATAATTACCCCAAAAATACTTTCACCCACTATAAGCCCTGAAGCAAAAAGCGTGCCTCTTTGCTCACAACTTGCAAGTTTTTCTTCTTTATGAGAATTTTTTGCATATTTTTTAGTCAAGTATTGCATTACAATAAATTTTAAAATTCCGCCTATAACTAAAGGTATATTTACAGCAGGCGGAAGGTAAATACCTATTCCAACGGCTAAAGGCGGCAAAGACATTTTCTGTGTTCTTCTTAAAATTTTATCTATAATAATCATTAAAATTCCTACAAATACACCAAAAGCCATATAACCCCACTCTATATTGTGATGAAAAATTCCTTGAGCGATAGTACTCATTAAATTCGCTTGCGGTGCTGCTAAAGCCGATGAAGTATCCATACCTTCTCTTGGCATTGCTCCAACAAAACCATAGGCTTGATAAAGCAAATTTAAAACAGGAACTATAGCCAAAGCACCAAAAACACAGCCTACAAGTAAAGCAACTTGTTGCTTCCAAGGAGTAGCTCCGACTAAATGTCCTGTCTTTAAATCTTGTAAATTATCATTCGAAATAGCAGCTGTAGCCAAAATAACACTAGTAGTAAAAATAGCTAATGCTACTGCAAATTTAGAAAGCATAGGATCTTGAAAAAGTTCCACACCTAAAACCAAAAAAACAATAGAAGAAATAATAACACCAATAAGTCCGATTCCAGAAATAGGACTAGAAGAAGATCCTACAAGTCCTGCCATATATCCGCAAGCTGCTGCAACAAAAAAACCTATTAAAACAGAAACTAAAGTTCCAACAAATGAAAATAGCATTTGATAATAAATACTTAAGTTAGCATCTTCAACAAAACTATAAAAAGTAATAAATAAACCCACAACCATTAAAACAAAAAGTATAAAAATACTTTTTAAAGAAAGGTCTATATTTGTTCTTTCATTTTTTTCTTGATTAGTAATTTTAACATTTTTAACAATTTCTTTAATACCTTCAATAACGGGTTTTAAAAGTTCTATTAAAGTCCAAAGCGCTGCTATAGCAATAGCTCCTGTTCCTATAAGCCTTACTTTAGAACTCCATACACTAGAAGCTAAATCTACGGCATTTTTTGCACTATCAAATTCAAAATTTGAAAGATAGGGAGTAAAAATACCCCAAGCTAAAAACATACCTACAAAAAGAGCTATAGCACCTGCTAAACCAACTAAATAACCTGCTCCTAAAAGTGCCAAAGAATATCCCATAGAAAAACCAAAAGCCATTTTATTCCAAATAAAAGCAAAATTACTCTCACTTGCAGCGAGTTTAAAACCATTGCTTAATAAACTAAAAATAGCAGCTATAAAAGAGCCTAATGCTATTTCTTTAATGCCTTGTTTTCCTTTTTTATTACTCTGATCTTTATTGGCTACTTTTAAAATTTCAGCTGCGGCTCTACCCTCAGGATAAGCAAGTTTACTTTCAACCACCATAGCCCTTCTTAATGGTATAGTAAAAAGCACTCCAAGTCCACCACCACAAAGACATATCATAAAAGTTTGCCAAAGTGGAAATTCACTCCAATACCCACACATAAAAAGCCCTGGGATAACAAAAATAACTGATGATAAAGTTCCTGCTGCTGAAGCTTGAGTTTGAACCATATTATTTTCTAAAATATTTGAAGTCTTAAAAAGACTCAAAACCGCCATGGAGATGACCACAGCTGGAATTGATGATGAAAAAGTAAGTCCCACTTTTAACCCCAAATATACATTTGAAGCTGTAAAAATAATAGTTAAAATACTTCCCAAAATCAAACCCCTTAAGGTAAGTTCTGGTAAATTTTGTTTTTTGTACATCATTTCTCCGTTTTAAAATTTTACTTTCAACTTAAAAAATATTCTTATAAGTTTAAATTTATAATTTTTCTCTAAAGTAAAATAAAATAATACAAAAAAACGCTTATATTTTTATAAATTTTTGACTCAAAAATATCATAAAACAATGAACCAATCATTGAAAAATCAAAAGTTCTTTTATTTTAATTATATTATCCCAGCTACCTCAGCAAAAATCAAGCAAATAATACTTATACCCCATATATAAAAAAAGCTTCTTTTGATATGATCTTTAATATTAACCTCTGCTAAACCACAACCTAGCAAAGTTGCAGGCACAACAGGAGAAATAAATGTCGCACAATTTCTTGCTATCACCATGATAATAGCTATAGTCAAAGGTTCAGCACCAAAAGCCTTAGTTACACTCAAAACTATAGGCATCACTCCATAAAAATAAGAATCTGTACAAAAAATAATTGCCATTGGAACAGCCAATATCCCTACCATCAAAGGAATATAAGCGCCTAAATAATCTGGAACAAAATTTAAAATCAAAACACCCATTTTCTCCATAATACCACTTTTATCAAATACGCCTATTAATATCCCAGCACCAATTAAAGTAATATACATAAGCATTGCACCACCACTTGCACGATCTAAAACTTTTTTAGCTGTTTTTAAATTAGGATAATTAAGCGGTAAAATTATTGCAAGTCCTATCATAAAGCAAATATAACTAGGAATAATGCCGCTAATTAAAAGCCCAATAACCCCAATAGCTACAAGTAAATTTAACCAAAACCATTTTTCATTATGGTGTTCGCTTTTTTCTATATTTAAATTTATTCCAGACAAGTTACCTGCGCCTGCACCTCTTTTTATTTCTATCTTAGCAATCCAAATTGCCAAAAGAAGGGATAATACCAAACCTACAATCTGAATAGGTATAATATGGTGCCAAAGCAAATTTGCATCCATTCCTATATTAGTAGCCGCTCTTAAAGTAGGACCACCCCAAGGAATAACATTCATAACCCCCATAGCCGAAGTAATAATCAATAACATTGAAGTCTTTCTTATACCTAAACGCTCATAAATAGGTAATAATGCAGGTATTACAATAAGAAAAGTAGAAGCACCTGAACCATCTAAATGCACAGCAGCAGCAATAAAAACAGTAAGAATGCAAACTTGATATACATTAGCTTTCATTTTTGATAAAAATGCATTTAAAATTTTAGTAAAAAAACCACTTGCATTTAAAACACTGAAAAAGAGTATAGAAAAAACAAACAAAGCTGCCGTATCCGTTACGCTTTTGACTCCATCTTTAATAAAAGCAACCAATGTTTTAATATCAAAAACACCTCCTTTAACCCCTAAAGCTGCACCCACGCCAAAACCAAGTTGTTCAAGAATAAGTAAAATACAAGCTACACTAATACTTACACTTATAAAAGCTAATGCTGGAGTAGTATAATCTTTTAGCAAAAGCCAAACTATCAATCCTAACGAGAAAAAACCTAATAAAGCTAAAAAAATTTCCATATCCTATCCTTTTGTATCATTTTTATTCGATAATAAAATAGGATATTTTAAGTCCAACTTATATGTGTTTAAATTTATAGCTTTTTGAAAAAAATATATTTTCTAATGTAACCATTTTAAACAAGAATAAAAAAATAATTTTGAATTATTTTGCTATAATTATGAATATTTTAATTTATACTATCAAAGGAAAAAAATGAAATTTTTCAAACTTTCTTTCTTGGTTTTAGTTGCCTTTTTTGTAGTGGCTTGCGGTTCTTCAAATCCTGAAGATTTAGCTAAAAATTTTACAAAAGATCTTTACAGTGGTGATGCTAAATCTGTTATGAGTTACATTGATCTTAGCGAAGCTAAAAGTGATGAAGAAAAAACATTTGTTAGTGGTAAAATCACTCAAGTTGTTGCTGAAAATGCAGCCAAAGCAAAAAGAATGGGTGGTGTTAAAGATATTCAAATTGAAGAAAAAACAATCAATGAAGATTCTGCTAAAATCAGAGTTTTAGTGTTATTTAACAATGATAATAATCAAAGCAGCAATGTTTTTCTTGCTAAAAAAGATGGAAAATGGCTTGTTTTACTTAAATAAAATTTTATATTTTGTCTTAATTTTATTTTTATTGATTGGAATTTGGGGTTTCTTTCTAAATTCCAATCCTTCAAATCAAATCATCAAAAAACCCCATCTACCTTCTCTTGAAATAGGCGATCTTGTCTTTCGTGCAGGAATAGGAAGTGAAAGTTTTTTAATAGAAAATTTAAGTCAAAGCCCTTATTCTCATATCGCTATGGTAGTTAAAACTTCTCCAACTATGCTCATACATGTTACAACAGATGATGACAAAAACGCTAAAAACCAAGTTATCTTAAGCTCTATGGATGATTTTTTAAAACTGAGTCATAAAATTGCTATTAAAAGATTAAAATTTGATGAAAAAACCAAACAAAATATAGTTACTAAAGCTTTGGAACATTTAGGCAGAAAATTTATCATAAGTACAGATAAAGATGCTTTTTACTGCACTACTTTTTTAGAACAATCTATTAACTCCATTACCCCATTTCATCTTCAATACACTCTAATCAAAGCTCCTTTTAATGAAGGTTTATATCTTTTTCCACAAACTTTTTTTGAAAATAATCAAAGCGTATTAATTTATGAAAGTCAAAATTTTTAATTTCACATTCACTTCACTTAAAAATTTTATAATGTCATCACTTTACATTAAGGAGAAATAATTATGAAAAAAAGTATTTTATTCGCATCAGCACTTTTAGCTAGCTCAATGCTTTTTGCAGATAGTCTAAAACTTGAAGGTACTATTGCACAAATTTATGATAACAATAAAACCTTGCTTATTGACTCTATTTATGGCGGACAAATGGCTATAAAAGTTCTACCAAATACCGAAATAGAAATGGATGATTGTGGTATTTTTGGAACAGATAAAGATGGAACTTTTAAAGATTTACAGGTTGGAAATTTTTTAGAAAGTAAAATTTCTTATGGAACACCTGCTACACCAAATACTCAGGCTATTCCAGTAGCTAGAAAAATTGAAATTCAATGTTATAAAAAAGCTTATTAATATAAATCCCTTAACAAGGGATTTATAAAAATCATTCTTTACTAAACTACTTCATCACTCTTAAATAAAAATTTAAACTCTTTTTTAACAAGCAATTTATAAAATAACACTTATATTTTCATCTAAGGCAAATAATGAAAAAATGGATTTTTATTGTTTTTTGTTTTATATTAGGTTTTATTATTCATATATTTTATATAGGATACACTAACGAACTTTTATTTAATAAATTTATTAAAAACAGCAATCCTGATTATACAATTACAGATATTTACTTCAAAAAAGGTTTTTTAACTTCTAAAGGAAGTTTTACTTTAAATCACTCTCATACACAGCTTTCAACCAAAATCAACCTTAAATTTAATAATTATTTTTTCTTAAATAAAATTATAAAAGGAAATTTTACAAATCCTTTTGATTTTTTAGATGAAGTGTTAAAAAACAATAAATTAGGAACTTTTACTCTCAAATTACACGATAACAACTCTAAAATATTTCTAAATATTAAAGATATAAATTTAAGCAATGAAGGCGGAGATACCATCATAAACGGCGGATATATTGAAGCTTTAATGAATAAAAATTTAGAAATTAAAAACATTAAAATACATTTTGATATGATTAATTTTTCTCAATTTTATACTAAATTTGTATTGCAAAATTTAAATTACGAACAATTTTTTAACAATCCTGTACAATTTTATGAGTTAAATTTATTTAGCGATAGCCAACAAGAGATCAACTTTGATTATCTTGTACTAGATAACAATAAAATCAATTCTTTTTATAGCAAAAACCAAGTAAATTTTAATGAAGAAAATTCAACAATAAACTTAAACATACAAGGAAAATCCAATGAAATTGATATTGATCTTAAATCTTTATTGGGTCAGAATTTAAATTTTGACAAAACAAAATTTAATATAACCATAAATAAATTTCTTAACTCAAATTTCAATATCTCTCATTTTATTCAAAAAAATCTTGATCTAAAAATACAAAATTTAATTCTTGAAAAAAATAAACAAAACATCAGTCTACAAGGCAATTTAAATATTAACAACTCTTATCAAGCAAAATTACAAGTTATCAGTTCAGATGAGCCTGATGAAATTTTTCCTTGGACAAAGGATTATGGAGGTTTAAATCAATATTTTTTAAAAGAAAATAATAACTTTTTTCTAAATTTATCTTATAATAGCTTAGCCAATCCTCAGCTAAAAATTAATGGTAGTGAATTTTCAAATATGGATTTAAATTAATGAGCCTAGCTTTGACCTTTCGCCCTGAAAATTTTGATGATATTTTAGGACAATATGAGCTTATAGAAATTTTCAAAAAATTTACTGCTTTACAAAAACTTCCTCATAGCATTTTTTTTGGAACAGCAGGTTCTGGAAAAACAACTTTTGCTAGAGTTGTAGCAAAAGAATTTGGCTTAGATTTTTATGAATTTGATGGAGGAAATTTTAAACTCGAAGAACTAAGAAAAATTTTAGACAATTATAAAAATAGTCTTTATAAGCCTTTAATTTTTATTGATGAAATTCACCGCCTTAGCAAAACCCAACAAGAAATGCTTTTAATTCCTATGGAAAATTACCGTTTAATTTTAATCGGTGCAAGTACTGAAAATCCCTATTTTGTTTTAAGTTCTGGCATAAGAAGTCGTTCCATGCTTTTTGAATTTAAATCTTTAGGGGTAAAGGAACTTGAAACTTTACTCTTGCGTGTACAAGAAAAAATGAAATTTAGTATTGATAAAGAAGCTAAAGATTTTCTACTTAAAAGTGCTGATGCAAGAGCTATGCTAAATTTGCTTGAATTTGTCTTGGTTTTAGATGAAAAACATATCAGTCTTGAAAATCTTAAAAAACTTCGCAACACCATAAGTAGCGAAGGTGTTAGTTCAAAAGATACACATTATATTTTAGCAAGTGCAATGATAAAAAGTTTACGCGGAAGTGACATTGATGCAGCTATTTATTATCTTGCAAGACTTATTGATGCAGGAGAAAGTGCGGATTTTATCGCTAGACGTTTGGTGATTTTTTCAAGTGAAGATGTTGGAAATGCCGATCCAAATGCTCTAAATTTAGCAGTTTCGACTCTAGAAGCTGTTAAAAATATAGGTTATCCTGAAGCAAGAATTATCCTAGCCCAATGCGTAGTTTATTTAGCAAGCACAATCAAATCTAATGCAAGCTACAAAGCTATCAATGAAGCTTTAAACTATGTAAAAAATAATGAAGCTTTAGAAATACCTAATTATCTTAACAACAATCATCAAGAAAAACAAAACTATCTTTATCCGCATGATTTTGGTGGCTGGGTAGAGCAAAAATATCTTAGTAAAAATTTAAAATTTTATCATAGCAAGGGCTTAGGAGAAGAAGCAAAATTGTTAGATAATTTATATAAATTAAAAAACCATAAAGCTTAATTTTATTATTTAAAATTTACAAAATAAATGCTAAAATCAATATTTTATTTTCAAGGAAAAAGATGATTAAAATAGGAATTTATGGCGCTAAAGGACGCATGGGAAAACAGATTGAAGAATGTTTAAAAAGCGAAACACAAGCACAAATTTCGATACTTTATGATAAGGGTGGAAATTTAGAAGAGCTTTTTGAAAAAAGTGATGTGATTATTGATTTTTCTTCCCCAAGTGGAACTCATGAGCTTTTAAATTATGCAAGAACTATGCCTAAACCTTTGGTAATAGGTACAACAGGACTTGATGAGAAAATTTTACATTTGATGCAAAGTGCTAGTGAAGTGATGCCGATTTTTTATGCGACCAATATGTCTTTAGGTGTTGCAGTTTTAAACTATCTTGCTAGCAAAGCAAGTCAAATGTTAAAAAATTTTGATATAGAAATTTTAGAAATGCATCATCGCCATAAAAAAGATGCACCAAGTGGTACGGCTATGACTTTAGCCCAAAGTGTAGCAAAAGCTAGAAATTTAGAACTTGAAAAAGTAAGAGTAAGTGGAAGAGATGGCATCATAGGTGAAAGAAGCAAAGATGAGATTGCTGTGATGAGTTTAAGGGGTGGCGATATAGTAGGACGCCATACAGTAGGTTTTTATGAAGATGGTGAGTTTTTAGAACTTAATCATACCGCTACTTCAAGGGCAACTTTTGCTAAAGGTGCGATTAAAATCGCTATTTGGCTTAGTAAGCAAGAAGCAAAAATGTATTCAATTAATGATTTTTTAGGAATTTAAAATGTGTGCAGTTGTAGGAGTTATCAATTCAAAAAATGCTAGCACTTATGCGTATTATGCGCTTTTTGCTATGCAACACCGTGGGCAAGAAGCAAGTGGTATCAGTGTAAGCAATGGTAAAAATATTAAGACTATTAAAGCCAAAGGTGAAGTGAGTCAAATTTTTAATCCTGATAATCTAAAAACTTTAGAGGGTGAAATCGCTATAGGGCATAATCGCTATTCTACAGCAGGAAATTCAAGTTTAAATGACGCTCAGCCCATAGCAGCTACTTCAGTTTTAGGTGATATTGCTTTAGCGCATAATGGAAATTTAGTCAATAAAGAAGAGGTAAGATCAAGACTTATTCAAGATGGGGCTATTTTTCAAACCAATATGGACACAGAAAATGTTGTCCATCTTATCGCAAGAAGTAAGCAAGAAAGTCTAAAAGATAGATTTATTGAGAGTTTAAAAGAATGTATAGGAGCTTATTGTTTTGTTTTAGCAAGCAAAGATAAACTTTATGTTGTAAGAGATCCTCATGGGGTGCGTCCTTTGTCTTTAGGGCGTTTAAAAGATGGAGGCTATATAGTTGCTAGTGAAACTTGTGCTTTTGATCTTATAGAGGCTGAATTTATTCGTGATGTTAAACCAGGAGAAATGCTTATTTTTACTCAGGGAAATGATAAATTTGAAAGCATAGAACTTTTTTCTCAAACTCCTAGAATTTGCGCTTTTGAATACATTTATTTTGCTAGACCTGATAGCATAGTAGAAGGCAAAAGCGTGTATGAAGTGCGTAAAAAAATGGGCGAAGCTTTAGCTAAAAAATTTGCTTATAAAGCAGACTTTGTCGTGCCTGTGCCAGATAGTGGAGTAAGTGCAGCTATAGGTTTTGCTCAATATTTACAAATCCCTCTTGAAATGGCAATAGTAAGAAATCATTATGTAGGAAGAACTTTTATAGAGCCAACTCAAGAGCTTAGAAATTTAAAAGTAAAATTAAAGCTTAATCCTATGCGTAAAGTTTTAGAAGGCAAAGAAATAGTAGTCATTGATGATAGCTTGGTGCGTGGCACTACTTCTAAAAAAATAATTTCTTTACTTCGTGCTGCAGGAGCGAGCAAAATCCATCTTGCCATAGCTTGTCCTGAAATCAAGTTTCCTGATACTTATGGCATAGATACTCCAACTTTTGAAGAACTTATCAGTGCAAATAAAAATACTGAAGAAGTGCGTGAATATGTAGAAGCCGATACGCTAAGTTTTTTAAGTATAGAAGAATTAACTCAAAGCATAGGCGATGAAAGAAAATATTCTTTAATCAGTTTTGATGGAGATTATTTTATTAAATAATTTTATTTTAAATTAGGATTAGGCAAGGTTGCACTTGCACTTCCTACATTTATATTTTGAGTTGGTGGCAAAGGAGTATTTGGTGTATCAATTTGACTTAAAAGCTCTAAAGTTTGATTAAATTCAAAGCTTTCTTCAGGATTTTGGCCTAAGAATTTTTGCATAAATTCTTTTTTAGAAATAGCTTCATCAAGTTCTTTATCACTTCCTTTCTGATAAGCACCGATGCGAAGCAATACTTCATTTTCTTTTAAAAGCGAGTTTAAACGCTTAAATTTTCTTGCCCAAAGTTTATGCTCAGGACTTATAATGTCACTCATTACCCTTGAAGCAGAGTTTTGTATATTAATAGGAGGATAAATTCCAAAGTCTGTTAATTCACGACTTAAAACAATGTGTCCATCTAAGATAGAACGACTTTGATCGGCGATTGGATCACTCATATCATCGCCATCCACCAAAACGGTAAAAAAGGCCGTTATAGTGCCTTTACCTTCTTCTTTACCCGTTCTTTCCATGAGTTGAGGCAAAAGACTTAAAACACTTGGTGGATAACCTTTGGTTGTAGGAGGTTCTCCAAGAGCTAGTCCTATTTCTCTTTGCGCCATAGCAAAACGTGTTACACTATCCATGATAAAAAGTACATCTTTACCTTGTTCTTTAAAGTATTCTGCCACACTCATTGCGCAAAAAGCACCGTATTTACGCATTAAAGCACTATCATCACTTGTAGCAACAATAATCACTGTATCATCGAGCTTTCCACCTAAATTTTTTTGTATAAATTCAGGAATTTCACGCCCCCTTTCTCCTATGAGTGCCACTACCTTTATAGGAGCTTTGGAATTTTTAACTATCATTCCCATAAGAGTGGATTTTCCTACTCCGCTTCCTGCAAAAATACCAAGTTTTTGCCCTACACCACAAGTTAAAAGTGCGTCTATGGTTTTAACACCCACGGGAAAAACTTCTTCTATAAGCCCTCTTTTCATCGCATCAATAGGTGCACGCATTATAGGCATATATTTACTTACTTCTATAGCTCCTTTACCATCTTTTGGACGCATAAAAGGATCTACTACCCTGCCTAAAAGTTCATCGCTAACGCCTATTTGCATACCTGCATCACTTATGAAAGCACGATCGCCTATTTTAAAACCCTCTATAAAAGAAAAAGGGCTTAAATAGCTAAATTGTTCTTTGATTTCTACGACCATAGCTAGAGTGTTTAAATTTTCATTTTCATTGGAAACTAGCTTCACTATATCTCCAACCCCTGTTTTAAGCCCACGAATTTCTATACTCGTAGCAGAAATTTTTGTAATCTCTCCAAAAATAGCACTTAAATTTTCTTTGCCAAGTTTGGAGCGTAGTTTTTCAAGATTCATTAAAATCTTACCTGTTTAGCAGAGTTTATGAGAGAAAAAAATTCTTCTCTAGTTTTTTCATTTTTTAAGAAAATTCCACGCAAAGCTGAAGTTGTAGTGGTGGAATTAGCTTTTTGTACTCCACGCATTTCAACACACATATGTCTTGCTTCTATGACTACGCCAACACCTTTGGCATCGACATTTTCCATTAAAGCTTGTGCGATTTGTTCGGTAAGTTGTTCTTGAATTTGAAGTCTTCTTGCAAACACCTCTACAAGGCGTGGAATTTTGCTTAAACCCACTACTTTTTTATTAGGAATATAGGCTACATGAGCACGCCCAAAAAAAGGTAAAAGATGATGTTCGCAAAGACTATAAAATTCTATATCACGCACTAAAACCATTTCATTATTAGAGCTTTCAAATAAAGCGTCATTTAAAATTTCTTTGACATTTTGTGTATAACCACTAGTAAGAAATTCATAAGCTTTAAAAACACGATTTGGTGTTTTAATCAGTCCTTCACGATTTGGATTTTCTCCTATAATTTCAAGTATGGTTTTAACACAATCTTCAAATTTTTTTTGCAAATTTTTCTCCAAAAAATATTTTTATATTTTAATAATAATGTAATATTGCAATTTTATCATAAATTACTTTAAAATTTTATGCAAGCAATAAGGAAAAATTTGCTATCATTGAAAGCAAATTTTATTTTATAAGGAAAAAAACTATGGAAGTAAAGGCAAAGCAACTAGATTCTGTTAATGCGACTGCTAGTGTAAAAATTCCTTCAGGAATGATCAAAAGTGAAGTAGAAAATTTAGCAAAAAAAGCTTCTAAAAGTGTAAAAATGGACGGTTTTAGACCAGGAAAAGTTCCTGTAAGTGCTGTACTTAAAAGATATGAAAGAGAACTCACTCAAGATGCAGAACAAAATCTTTTTAAATCCGCTGTAAATAGTGCTTTACAAGAACTTAAAAAAGAAAGTAAAGAGCTTGTAGGTGAGCCATATTTTGAAAAATTTGATCGTAAAGATGGAGAAATTATTGCTGAGTTAATACTTTCTTTTAAACCTGAAATTAAACTTGATGGTTATGAAAAACTTATCCCTGAATATCAAACTCCAAAAGTAAGTAAAAAAGAAATTGATGAGAAAAAAGATGAACTTTTAAAGCGTTTTGCTACTCCTGAAGCTATAAAAACAAAAAGAGCTTTAAAAGAAGGTGATTTTGCAAAATTTGATTTTGAAGGTTTTGTGGATGATAAAGCTTTTGAAGGTGGTAAAGCTGAAAATTATGTTTTAGAAATTGGTTCTAAGCAATTTATTCCAGGTTTTGAAGATGGTATGGTGGGAATGAAAATAGGTGAAGAAAAAGATATCAAAGTAACTTTCCCTAAAGAATACGGTGCGGCGCATTTAGCGGGTAAAGATGCAGTATTTAAAGTAAAACTACATGAGATTCAAGAGCTTAAAATTCCAGAACTTGATGATGAAATGCTTAAAAAACTTTTACCAGGAGAAGAAAAAGCTAGTGTTGAAGTTTTAGATGAAAAATTAAAAGAGCAAATCAAAAATGAAAAACTTTTCAAACTTGTAAATGATGAATTAAAAGGCAAATTTGCAGATGCTTTGATTGAAAAATATAATTTTGATTTACCTAAAGGCATAGTAGAACAAGAAACTGATATGCAAATGCGTGCGGCTTTTAATACTTTTAGCGAAAAAGAAATTGAAGAGCTTAAAGCAAGTAAAGAAAAATACCAAGAAAAACGTGATTCTTTTAAAGAAGAAGCGCAAAAAAGTGTAAAACTTACTTTTATCATTGATGAGCTTGCAAAATTGCGTAAGATTGAAGTAAATGATCAAGAATTGATTCAAGCGATTTATTTTGAAGCATATCGCTATGGTATGAATCCAAAAGAGCATTTAGAAAACTATAAAAAACAAGGAGCTTTACCTGCTGTGAAAATGGCTTTGATTGAAGAAAAACTTTTTAATGATATTTTTATGCCAAAAACAGAAAAATCGGAAAAAGCGAGCAAAAAAGAGAAAGAAGATAAATAATGTTTATTCCTTATGTTATTGAAAAATCTAGTCGTGGTGAAAGAAGTTATGATATTTATTCACGTCTTTTAAAAGATAGAATTATTATGTTAAGTGGTGAAATTCATGATGAACTTGCTGCTTCTATCGTAGCACAACTTCTTTTTTTAGAAGCTGAAGATCCTACAAAAGATATTTATCTTTATATTAATTCTCCAGGTGGTGTAATTACAAGTGGTTTTAGTATTTATGATACTATGAACTATATCAAACCTGATGTTTGTACGATTTGTATAGGACAAGCTGCTTCGATGGGAGCATTTTTGCTTAGTTGTGGCGCAGAAGGAAAACGCTTTGCTTTGCCTAATTCACGCATTATGATTCATCAACCTTTAGGTGGAGCTAGAGGTCAAGCCACAGATATTGAAATTCAAGCCAAAGAAATTTTAAGACTTAAAACTATACTTAATGATATTTTGGCAAAAAATACTAAGCAAAAAGTTGCAAAAATAGCAAAAGATACAGAAAGAGATTTTTTCATGTCAGCACAAGAAGCTAAAGAATATGGGCTGATTGATAAGGTTTTGGAAAAAAGTTTTAAATGATTTCTTTGGAGATCATTTAAAACAAAGGTTTTTTAATGGTTAGAAAAATTATCACTTATCCTAATCCTAGACTTTTTTTAAACTCTGAAATTGTAAATAAATTTGATACAGAACTTCACACCTTGCTTGATGATATGTATGAAACTATGATAGCAAGTAATGGAGTAGGTTTAGCGGCTATTCAAGTGGATATTCCTTTGCGTGTTTTACTTGTAAATATTTTTGATGAAAATGATGAACAAAAAAAAGAAGATTTGCTAGAGATTATCAATCCTGAAATTATTCCTTTAGATGAAGAAATGATCACTTGTACCGAAGGGTGTTTGAGTGTGCCAGATTTTTTTGAAGAAGTGAAACGCTATAATCATATCTTGCTTAAATATCAAGATCGCTTTGGAGAATTTAAAGAACTTGAAGCAAAAGGTTTTTTAGCTGTGGCTATTCAACACGAAAATGATCATTTGAATGGACATTTATTTATAGAAAAAATTTCTTTTGCTAAGCGTCAAAAATTCGATAAAGAATTTAAGAAAAAGAAGAAAAATCATAAAAAAGAGAAATGAAAAAACTAAAGTGCATAAGCTTTCATGAAGGCTTAGACATTATAGAGGTAGAATCCACTTTTACAAGAGGTTTGCCAAATTTAAGCATAGTAGAACTTGCAAGTGTAGCGATTAAGGAAAGTGTCGAACGCATCAAAGCCACACTTTTAAGTTGTGATTTTGCTTTTCCTGCTAAAAAAATTACTATCAATCTTAGTCCTTCAGGCATCCCAAAAAAGGGATCGCATTTTGATTTGGCTATCGCTTTATTAATCCTTTTGCAAAATGAAGAATTAGATGACTTTTTTGTAGTAGGAGAATTAGGACTTGATGGAAGTATTAAAAGCACAAATGAGCTTTTTTCTTTGCTTTTGTTTCTCTCTGCTAAAATTAAAAAAGCTAAAATTGTTGTTCCAAAAAGTATAGCACAAAAAGCTTCCATGATACCAAATTTAGAGGTTTATGGACTTGAAAATTTAAATGAAGCAATAGAGTTTTTTAAAGAAAAAAATTATGAAAATTTTCGTTTTTCTCACAATCATCCTTTATTCACAAGCCCTTTACAAATAGAAAATGAAATTTTTTTACAAAATATGGATTTTAAACTTGATTTTAAAGATATCAAAGGACAGGAAAAAGCCAAAAGAGCTTGTATGATAGCTGCTTTAGGTATGCATAATATCTTATTTGAAGGAAGTCCAGGAAGTGGTAAAAGTATGTGTGCTAAACGCCTTGTTTATATCATGCCTCCTCAAAGTTTAAGTGAAGTTTTAATGCAAAATGCTTATATGTCTTTAGATTCAAAAGATTGTGAATTTACTAAAATTCGTGCTTTTCGTCATCCTCATCATACTTCTACAAGAGCAAGTATTTTTGGCGGAGGAACAAAAAATGCTAGAATTGGAGAAGTCGCACTTGCAAATGGTGGAGTATTGTTTTTTGATGAATTTCCACATTTTAACAAGCAAATCATAGAGAGTTTAAGAGAGCCTTTAGAGGATCATAAAATTCATATTTCAAGAGTAAATTCTAAAATCACTTATGAAACAAAATTTAGCTTTATAGCTGCCCAAAATCCTTGTCCTTGCGGAAATTTATTTTCTAAAAATCTTTCTTGTGTTTGTAGTGAAAATGAGATTAAAAAATACAAAAATCACATTTCAGCTCCTATTATGGATAGGATTGATCTTTATGTAGCTATGGATGAGATCAGCAAGGATGATAAAACGAGTATAAGTTCTAAAGAAATGAGTGAAAAAATTTTACAAGCTTTTATTTTTGGTAAAAAACGAGGGCAAAAAGAATTTAATGGGAAATTAAAAGATGAAGATTTAAGTCGTTTTTGTGTACTAGAAAAAGATGCCAAAGATACGCTAGATTTAGCAATTTCACGTTATAATCTTTCTTTGCGATCGCTTAATAAAATTTTAAAAGTTTCAAGAAGTATAGCGGATTTAGAACAAAGTCTTAATATTAACAAAACCCATATTTTAGAAGCTTTAAGCTTTAGAGCAAGGAATTAAAATGGAAAATAAAAGTATAGCTATCTTTATAGATGCAGAAAATATCCCTGCAAAATACGCTAAAAGTATTTTTGATATCGCTTCAGATTACGGAGAGGTTATCATTAAACGCATTTATGGGGATTGGACTCAAAAAAATATACAAGGTTGGAGAGAGCAAATTGCTGAATATTCTTTAATCGCTATGCAACAATTTAATTTTGCAGCCAACAAAAACTCAAGCGATATGTATTTAATCACTGAAATCATGTCCATATTTTATGAAAAAAACATAGATATTTTTGTTATTGTTTCAAGCGATAGTGATTATACTTCACTCATTCAAAAATTAAGAGAAAATAAAAAACAAGTTATAGGAATGGGGCTTGAAAAGTCTATAAAATCCTATGTAAATGCTTTTAGTGAATTTTTTTATTTAGATAAAGATGAGAGTAAAAAAGAAGATATTTTAAGTAAGGATTATTTAAGAGCTTTAATCAATATCACCGAACAGCTTATCGATGAAAAAGGGCGCGCTGAATACGCACAAATCCGCACTAATATGAACCGCAAATACTCGGATTTTCATCCGCAAAATTATGGTTTTAAGAATTTTCGTGCTTTGATCCAGAAATTTTTACCCAAAATGAAAAAATTTGAAGAAGAAAGAGAAAAAAATATATATTTTTTGGTGAAAAAAGATTATGAAAGCTATTATTGATAATATAAAAATTTTAGAACAAAATGCTATAAATAAAGGCTTAGATGAGCTTATTTTAATGGAAAATGCAGGATTAAATTTAGCCAAGCTGATTAAAAAAGAAGCTAAAAAAATTCGCATTCAACGCAAGATTAAAAAAGTAAAAATACTTTTTTTATTAGGTGGGGGTAACAACGCTTCAGATGGCTTGGTGGCTTTAAGAAATTTAAAACACGCTAAAGCTTATAAAATAGGCTTTAAAGAAAATACGCTTTTTAAAAAACAAGAGCAAATTTTACAAAATTATGCTTTTAAATTTTGCCAAAAAGAACCTGATTTTAAGAAATTTCATATTATTATTGATTGTATTTTAGGCACAGGTTCAAATCGTTGTTTAGATGAAAAAACAAGTTTAATCATTCAAAAAGTTAATCAAAGCAAAGCTTTAAAAATAGCTTGTGATATACCTACAAATTTGGGATTTTATCCTTGTTTTAAAGCTGATATTACACTTTGCATGGGAGCTTTAAAGGAAATTTTACTTGAAGATTTTGCTAAGGAATTTGTAGGAAGGATTAAAATAGCCAATTTAGGCATTAGCTCTAAGAAATTTTACCCTAATTCTCAAGCTTTTTTGCTTGAAAAAAAAGATTTAAAAACTATAGATAGAAAAATCAACGCCAATAAAGGAAATTTTGGCCATATTTATATAGTTGCCAATGTAAGTGCTGGAACTTTAGCAGGACTTGGAGCCTTAAATTTTGGAGCAGGTCTTGTTTCTTTAGTAGCACAAAAAAGTTTCTCGCCTCTTTTGATGTTAAAAGAAAAAATTGAAAATAATGCAAGTGCTATTGCTTTAGGTATGGGGCTTGAAAATTTGGATTTTCTAAAAGATGAAATTTTGCAAAACACTCCTTTGATCTTGGATGCAAACTGCTTTTTAAGTGAAGCTTTGCTTTGGTATTTAAACAGAAAAGATGTTGTTATAACCCCTCATCCAAAAGAATTTATAAAACTTTATAAAATGTGCTTTGATGAGAATTTAGATATAGAAACATTGCAAAAAAATCGCTTTTTCTATGCTAGAAAATTTTCACAAAATTATGATTGTGTTCTTGTTTTAAAAGGAGCAAATCCTATTATTGTGCAAAAAGAAAAATTATTTGTTGTAAATTTAGGAAATCAAGCCTTAGCTAAAGGTGGGAGTGGAGATGTTTTAAGTGGAATGATTGCTGCACATTTAGGTTTTGGTTTTAGTGCTTTAGAAGCAGCAAAAAATGCTACTTTAGCTCATGGACTTGTTGCAAAAAAATATAAATTTAATAAAAATAGCTTTGACGCTTTAAAACTTATCAAAGGATTAAAATGCTTGTAAAATTAGCTGTACTTTTTAGTGGAAATGGAAGTAATTTAGAAAATATTTTAGAAAAACTTCATAAAAAAACCATAGGGGAAAATACCTATGAAGTAGTACTTTGCCTTTGTAATAAAAAAGATGCTTTTGGTATACAAAGGGCAAAAAAATTTGGTCTTGATACTGTCATTGTTGATCATAAGGCTTATAATACTCGTGAAGAATTTGATACGATTTTGGTACAAAAAATCAAAGAAAGTGGAGCAAATCTTACTGTATTAGCAGGTTTTATGAGAATTTTAAGTCCTGTTTTTACAAAAAATATTAAGGCAATTAACCTTCATCCTTCTTTATTACCCCTTTTTAAAGGAGCACATGCGATTAAAGAAAGTTATGAAAGTGATATGAAAGTGGCTGGTGTGAGTGTGCATTGGGTCAGTGAAGAACTTGATGGTGGAATGATTATAGCTCAAAAAGCTTTTGAAAAAAGAAATTTGAGTTTTGAAGAATTTGAAGAAAAAATTCATAGCCTAGAACATGAAATTTTACCCTTAAGTGTGATTGAAATTTTTTCTTAAAGAATTAAAGGTATTTGCTTTAAAACTATAAAATATCGCTTTAAAAAATTTTAAAATTTTCAAGGAAATTTATGTTTGAATGGATATTTAGTATTGATGCTTGGATTACTTTAGCTACTTTAAGTGCTCTTGAAATTGTACTAGGGATAGATAATATCATTTTTTTAGCTATTTTAGTAAGCAAACTACCCCCTGAACATCGTGATAAAGGACGTATCTTAGGTTTAGCTTTTGCAATGATTACAAGAATTTTACTTCTTTTATCTCTTTTTTGGGTGATGAAACTTGTAACACCTTTGTTTAGTGTATTGGGCAATGAAATTTCAGGAAGAGATCTAGTTCTTTTACTAGGTGGGCTTTTCTTGATTGTAAAGTCTATTAAAGAAATTAAAGAGCAAATTTCTCATCAAGAAGAAAGTCAAAGTCATTTTAAAGCAAGCAATAAACTTTGGATAGTTGTAGCTGAAATTGCTGTGATTGATATAGTATTTTCACTTGATAGTGTTATTACCGCAGTAGGAATTGCTCAAGATGTAACCATCATGATTATCGCTGTTATTATCGCAGTAGCTGTGATGCTTTTTGCTTCTAAACCTATAGCAGATTTTGTTGAAAAATATCCAAGCATTAAAATTTTAGCCTTAGCTTTTTTGGTGTTAATAGGCGTAGTTTTAGTTGCTGAAAGTTTTGATATTCATATTGATAAGGCATATATTTATACCGCTATGGCTTTTGCTTTAGTGGTGCAAATTTTAAATATTTTAGATCAAAGAAAGGAAAAAAATGGCTAAAGACGCTAATGGAACAGAACTTAACGCAGGTGATAGCGTGAGTGTGATAAAAGATCTTAAGGTTAAAGGTGCAAGTACAACTTTAAAACGTGGAACTACTATAAAAAATATTAAGCTCACTTCTAAAGAAGGTGAAATTGAGGCTAGAGTAGATAAATTTGGCGTTATTGTTTTAAAAACTGAATTTTTAAAGAAAATCTAGGCAAAGAATGTGCGAATCTTACTTGTTTTAAGAGGGAATTATTACGCAGGACAAGAAGAATTTATCAAAAATAATAAACTTCAAAATTATACACTTGATTTAAATGCTTTGCGTCTTTTATCAGGAAGCGTTAAAAATATAGTCAGTGAATATAAAATTTTAAATGTTAAAAATGATGAAGATTTGAGTAAAATTTTACTCAAACTTCTAGAAATGCGTATGCAAAAAGGTGAGTTTTGCATCATAAATGCTTACAATGAAACATTAAAAATTTACAAAGACTTAGCTAAACAATATCGCTATAAAATGTATGTTATTGTTTTTGATAACTCTTTAAAACAATGTCAAGAAAAAAATCTTTTAGAAGCTAAAAAAAATGGATATATCATCCCTTATGCTCTTTTGGAAAAAACTCAAGATTTACTCAAAAAAAATCCAAAAAAATACCCAATTTTAGACTCGAGCGACTGGAAAAAATGTCTTTACCAAATGCCAAATTTAAGCAAATATAAAAAAATTCATCATATAGGAGATTTACAAGGTTGTTATAGTGTTTTAAAAGAATACATTAAAACAATCAAAGAAGATGAATTTTATATATTTTTGGGAGATTATATCAACAGAGGTATAGAAAATGGCAAAGTAATAAAATTTCTTTTAAAAATTTGCGAAAAAGAAAATGTATGCTTATTAGAAGGAAATCACGAAAGACATCTTATAAAATGGGCTAATGGAGAATTGTCAAATTCCAAAGAATTTAATGAAAATACTTTAAAGGATTTTAGAAAAGAAAAACTTACTCCAAGAGATGCTAGAAAACTCTATCCTCATCTAAAAGAATGTTTATACTACAAATTCCAAAATAAATTCATATTTTGTTCACATGGAGGAGTAAATTTTATACCCTCCAAACCTGAAAAAATAAGTTTTATACCAAGCCATGATTTTATTTATGGTGTAGGTGGATATGAAGACAGTCAAAAAATAGCAAATCAATTTTGTAATTTCACCTCGGACAATCTTTATCAAATCTTTGGACACAGAAATAAAGAAAAACTTCCTATGAAAATAGCCAAAAGAGTATTTTTATGCGAGGGTAAAATAGATGATGGTGGATATTTACGCGTAGTTACACTAGATAAAAAAGGTTTTGAGTGTATAGAAATTAAAAACCAAATTTACAAAAAGAAATAAGCCTAAAGAGGCTTATTCTTCATCTTTATTTGTTTTTTTAACCACCTTAACACGCTCTATAGAATTCCCATCCATTTTTTTAACTTCATAGTAACAAAGTTCATCTTCAATGCGATCTCCTACTATAGGCAAGCGTCCTAAAAGATTAAATACATATCCACCTATAGTAACTTGTTCTAAATCCTCATCATAGTTTATTACAAGCATTTCTTCAACAGTTTCTATATCGCATCGTCCTTGAAATTCATAGATATTTTCAGCAAGTTTTTTATAGCTGTCTTCTTCATGCTCGCTTTTAATTTCGCCAATAATTTCTTCCATGATATCTTCCATGGTTAAAATTCCAGCAGTTCCACCATACTCATCAACTACTAATGCAGTATGAGAGCGTTCTTTATTCATCATTACAAGTACTTTTGAAATACTGATATTTTCAGGAACTAAAATCAAAGGTTTAACAAAAGTATCTAAATTTTGACTTTTATGGCTTAATTCATTTTGTATTATATCTCGTATGTGTATCATCCCTAAAATAGTATCTTTAGAACCGTCAATATAAGGAAAGCGAGTATGTTTATGTTCACAAATGATTTGCATATTTTCTTCGTAACTTTTTTGTTTATTTAGACAAATCATATCTTTTCTAGGAGTCATAATCTCTTTAGCAACAGTATCTGAAAAATCAACAGCATTGCGTATGATCTCTGTTTCAAATTCATCTAAAACTCCACCTTTTTGACTCTCACTTGCTATGATTTTAATTTCTTCTTCGCTATGAGTTAGCTCGCTTTCTTTAGCAGGTTTTATTCCAAAAAGTTTCAAACTTATAGCTGCTAAAAAATCGAAAATTTTAATACAAGGCAAAAAGAGTATCCAAAACCAATGAAGAGGTCTAGCTATAAATAAAACCGCTTTATCTGCAACTGCAATAGCTATACTTTTTGGCACAAGTTCTCCTAAAACCACATGTAAAAGAGTAATAATACTAAAAGCAATAATAAAAGCTATAGTATGGATAATAACAGTGCTAAAACCAAGATTAATAAGCGGAATTTCTAGCATTTTTGCAATAGCAGGCTCACCTATCCAACCAAGAGCTAGAGAACTTAAAGTGATTCCTAATTGACAAGCACTAAGATAAGTATCAAGTCTTGAAGTAACCTCCAAAGCTTTCTTGGCACCAGCTTTTTTTTCTTTTACCATCTCTTCAAGCTTGGAACGACGTACTTTAACAATACTAAATTCAGACAAAACAAAAAAACCATTTAAAAACACTAGAGCAAGTGCAACAACAACCATAAGTATAGAATATCCTGCATCAAAAGATGCTGTAGAAGTTTGGTTTAAATCCAAAACCTGACTGGGGTCCAATGAAGCTCCTTAAGAAATAAAATATTATTAAACCTTATTATACACAATTAAAAGTAAATTTAATATTTGAATTTTTTCTTGTATTTTATAAGAAAAAACTAAGACTTATAAGAAATATTTTTCTCAAATTCTTTTAAACGCTTATATATACTTCTAAGTTGAGTGATAGTTGTCCAGTTTGTGATAAAAACACTAAAAGAGCTTCGTACTTGATCAAAAGCATTGTTAATCTGCATTACAATACCAAGTCCTATAGCTCCGGCAAAAAGCCCTGGTGCCATGATTAAAAATGGCACTATAACTATCATTTGCTCAAATAAAATGAGCCAAATATTAAAATATCCATAATGTAAAAAAAGTCTTTTATAGTTAAATTTAAGCCCTGTAAAAAGCTCTATCATAGTCTCATTTTTAGCGTATTCTTTGCGATTATCCTCAGCATAAACAAGCTCTTTTCTAAAAGCTGCTTCAGCTTTTTGATTGTTATATTCAAGTCCAGGAAGCTTAATACCTACAAACCACGACACAACCAAGCCTCCTAAAGAAATCAAAAGTGCAATATAAACAAGCAAACCATCAATGTTT
This sequence comes from Campylobacter sp. 2014D-0259, assembly GCF_008000505.1. Taxonomy (NCBI): domain Bacteria; kingdom Pseudomonadati; phylum Campylobacterota; class Epsilonproteobacteria; order Campylobacterales; family Campylobacteraceae; genus Campylobacter; species Campylobacter sp. 2014D-0259. Next base: position 27,003 of record NZ_VOAQ01000003.1, on the reverse strand, counting down.
TTTAAAAAATAAAAAGAAGAATTTTCGCTTAAATTTGCAAATAAAGCTTTACTCACAACATCACTTAAACTCCATAAAATCGGGATAAATGCTACAAGGGTCATCAAAGCTTTTATAAAACTAAGTCCTAAACTCTCTACGATTTTAGAAAAATTATAAGTATCTTCTTGAATTCTTTGCGAACTTCCTTCTATATTATCATCTTTATTTTTCCAAAATTTTAAATAAGAAAAAGTCATAGCCTCACGCCACTTAAAAGCATAGACGCTAGCAAAATAGATATTAATCGTAGCGATTAAAACATAAGGAATAGCAATAGCCAAAAAAACTAAAATCAAAGCATAAAAATCATTTGCTGAATAATTTGGCTTTTCAATCATAGCCCTAGAGTTGAAAAAATATTCTAATAAATTTTGATAATAATACAATGCACCTTTATTGATAAAATTAGCTTTTTGGAAATTTTGTTCAGCTCTTTGATTAGCCTCTTGGATTAAAGTGGTATTATTTTCAAGATTTTCTTCTATTTTTTGCGTAGAATTAGAATCCAAAAGTTCTATTTTTGGCTTTTGTAAAACATTGTAAAAATCACTATACCATGAATTGATTGCAACATTTAAGCTTGTTTGTATATATAAGAAAAATAACAGTAAAAAAAGCCCCAAATAAGCCCATAAAGCCCATTTTTTACTTGCAAAAAATGAAGAAAACATGCTACCACCTTTTAAAAGAAAAATTTTAATCAACTTTATTTAATCAAGAGTTTATTAAAAATCATAAATTTATCAACACATGTGTCAAAAATAAACCTCTTTATTCTTTAAAGAAATATAAAAATATAAAGATTACGTCATATTTACTTTTTAATATTAATATTTCTTATCAAAATATCTAAAAAGGAATTAATGTCTATGAAAAAAATAATTTTATTTTTACTATGCGTTGGCTTTGCTTTTGCTTGCTCTGAACATTCTCATACTGATTTTAAAGATCTTAATAAAACCGAGTATAATTCTCAATAAAGGATAAAATATGAAAAAAATCTTCTTTATGTTTTTAACAGCTTTTTCATTTTTAGGTGCTAGTGAGCTTAATATTTACTCAGCAAGACATTATGATGCTGATTTTGAAATCATCAAAAAATTCGAAGAAAAAACAGGCATTAAGGTTAATCATACTCAAGCCAAAGCTTCAGAACTTATTAAAAGGCTTTCTCTTGAAGGAAGTAATTCTCCTGCTGATATTTTCATCACAGCTGATATTTCAAATCTTACAGAAGCTAAAAATTTAGGACTTTTATCCCCTGTTTCATCAAAATATTTAGAAGAATTTATACCTGCTCATTTAAGGGATAAGGATAAGGAATGGTTTGCGATCACAAAAAGAGCAAGAATTATTGCTTATAATAAAAACGCAAATATTGACATTAGCAAAATGAAAAATTATGAAGATTTAGCAAAAGCTGAATTTAAAGGAGAAATTGTTATGAGAAGTGCTACAGCTCCTTATAGCAAAACTCTTTTAGCATCTATTATAGCTAATGACGGAAATAAAGAGGCTAAAGCATGGGCTAAAGGTGTGCTTGACAATCTTGCGACAAATCCAAAGGGTGGAGATAGAGATCAAGCCAGACAAGTATTTGCAGGCGAAGCTAAATTTGCAGTTATGAATACTTATTATATAGGGCTTTTAAAGAATTCTAAAAATCCAAAAGATGTAGAAGTGGGGAATTCTTTGGGTATTATTTTTCCTAATCAAGACAATAGAGGAACGCATATTAACATTAGCGGTATTGCTATGACAAAATCAAGTAAAAATCAAGATGCGGCTAAAAAATTTATGGAATTTATGTTAAGTCCTGAAATTCAAAAAATTCTTACTGATAGTAATTATGAATTTCCTATAAGAAATGATGTAGAATTAAGCCAAACGGTAAAAGATTTTGGAACTTTCAAAGAAGATCAAATTCCTGTGAGTAAGATAGCAGAAAATATTAAAGAAGCTGTTAAAATTTACGATGAAGTCGGTTTTAGATAATGTATAAAACCCTAAAATACTATAAACTCGGGGCAATTTTACTTGCCCTTTTTCTTGTTTTGCCTATTTTTGGTATTTTTGCTGAACTTTTTTATATTTTATTTCAAAATTTTAATACAAGTGATTTAACCCAATTTTCATCTATTAAAGAAAATTTGAGTCATTTTTTTGATTATTTATTTTTAAAATTCATCAAAGATACTTTTATAATTAGCGTGGGAGTATTGTGTTTAAGCTTGATTTTGGGTGTGAGTTCTGCTTATTTGATCGCAAATTATGATTTTTATTTCTGTAAAATTTTAGAAAAATTACTCATTTTACCCTTGGCCATACCTGCTTATATTTTAGCCTTTGTTTATGTGGGAATTATGGATTTTCAAGGATTTTTTCATGAAAATTTTGGCTTTAGGATAGATTTTTTCAATCATTATGGTGTTATTTTTGTTTTGGCTATTTCTTTATATCCTTATATTTATTTATTTGCTAAAACAGCTTTTAAAAGTGAAGCTAAAGAGGCTTATGAAGTAGCTAAAATCATGAAATATTCCGAATTTAGAATTTTTACACGCGTGGCACTTTTGAGTGCAAGACCTGCCATTTTTTCTGGAGCTTTATTGGTTTTAATGGAAACTTTGAGTGATTATGGTGCAAGTGCTTATTTGGGAGTAGATACTTTTTCGGCTGGAATTTTTAAACTCTGGTATGATTTGAATGATTCTTATTCTTCTAGTGTTTTATCGGGTATTTTAATGCTTTTTGTATTTTTGATTATGTATGTGGATTATTATTATAAAAATAAACATCATTATAGTTTTAATCAAAATTTAGCTCTTTTTATCAAAAAAAGAAAATTAAATCCTATTAAACAAATTCTATCCTGTATTTATTGTTTTATGATTGCTTTTGTAGGTTTTATTTTACCTTTTATTTGGCTAGTTTATTGGGGGTTAAAAGATCATAAGCTTTTTGAATCACAATTTTATATTATCAGTTTTCAAACTATAATCTTAGCTTTAGTCACTGCTTTAATTACCACTTTTTTAGCTTATTTTTTGATGTTTAGTTCTAGGATAGTTAAAAATCATTTTTTTAATTTATTTATTTTAAAAATAAGTTCTTTGGGTTATTCTATACCTGCTGCTGCTTTAGGGATTAGCATTATAGTGCTTTTTGTATTTTTGGATAAAATTTTTCATATGAGTTTATTAGGAAATTCTTTACTTGTTCTTGTTTTTGCTTATGTAATTCGTTTTTTAGCGAGTGCAATTTATTCTTTAGAAGGAGGTTATAATAAAATTCATCTAAATATTGATGAGGCAAGTTTAAATTTAAGAACGAGTTATTTTATTTTATTTTTTAAAATTCACACACCTTTAATGAAACATTTTTTATTTTTGGCTTTTATTATTGTTTTTATTGATACGATTAAAGAACTTCCTTTAAGTAGAATTTTAGCGCCTTTTGGCTTTGAAACTTTAAGTGTTAAAGCTTTCTGGTTTGCAAGTGATGAAAGAATTTATGATGCAGCTTTGCCTTCCTTGTTTATCGTTTTTCTTTCTTTAATGGTTGTTGTTTGGATGGATAAAATCACAAGGAAAGATGATGTTAGAAATTAAAAATTTATCTAAAAATTTTGGAAAAATACAAGCTTTAGAAAATATCAATCTTCATGTCAAAGAAGGAGAATTTTTAAGCATTTTAGGAGGTAGTGGAAGCGGAAAAAGCACGCTTTTAAGGATTATTGCTAAGCTTGAACAAGCTAGTTCTTATGATTTGTTTTCTTGCAAAGGTGAAGTGGCTTTGATGTTTCAAAATTATGCTTTATTTCCTCATTTAAATGTTGAGAAAAACATACTTTTTGCACTTTACGATAAAAAAGATAAAAATCAAATTTTAAATCATTTGCTTAAAACTTTTGAAATTGAAGATTTAAGATATAAAAAAATCGATGAAATTTCAGGAGGGCAAGCGCAAAGAGTGGCTTTTGCTAGAGCTATAGCAAGAGGATGTAAGCTTTTGCTTTTAGATGAACCTTTTTCTAATTTGGATCAAAATTTAAAACAGGATTTAAGAAGAGAATTGAAAAAAATAATAGAAAATCAAGGCATTACGGCTATTATGGTAACTCATGATATTGAAGATGCTTATTGTATGTCTGATCAAATCGCTTTTTTAGAAAAAGGAAAAATTTTAGCTCATGCAAATCCTAAAGAGCTTTATTTTAAGCCTGATTTTAAAAGTGCGCAAATTTTACCTGATTTAAATATCATAGAAAAAAAACTTGATTTAGAAGATGAATTTTTTGCTTGGATAGCTTCAAAAAATTATATTTTTGGTTATGCAGAACTTAAAATAGGAAATCGCTTTGAGGCTAAAATTTTACAAAAAGAATTTTTAGGGGCTTTTTATAGACTTAAGTTAAGATATAAAAATATAGAATTTTTTATGTTATTAAGCTCAAATTATAACTTAGAAGAAAAAATAAATTTTGATATTATCAATTTTTAGCTAAAATTCCTAAAAATCTTTTAAGGACAAATTTCATGAAAAATCTTTTAATCATAGGCGCAGGTGGGGTAAGTCGTGTGGCTACTGCAAAATGCGCAATGAATTCTGATACTTTTAGCAAAATCACTTTAGCTAGTAGAACAAAAAGCAAATGTGATGAAATCGCTGCTTTTATCAAAGAGCGTTTAGGGGTTCAAATTGAAACGGCGCAAATTGATGCTGATGATAGCAATGCGGTTGTAGAACTTATCAAGAAAACAGGAGCACAAATTTTACTCAATGTTGCTTTGCCTTATCAAGATTTGAGTTTAATGGATGCTTGTATAAAAGCAGGGATTGATTATGTAGATACGGCAAATTACGAGCATCCTGATTTAGCTAAATTTGAATACAAAGAGCAATGGGCGAGAAATGACGAGTTTAAACAAGCAGGAATTTTAGGACTTTTAGGAAGTGGATTTGATCCTGGTGTAACTAATGTTTTTTGTGCTTATGCACAGCAAAATTTATTTGATGAAATTTCTTATATAGATATTTTAGATTGCAATGCAGGTGATCATGGCTATGCTTTTGCGACCAATTTCAACCCTGAAATCAATCTACGTGAGGTTTCTGCTAAAGGGCGTTATTGGGAAAATGGCAAGTGGATAGAAACGCAGCCGATGGAAATAAAAATGGAGTGGGATTATCCAGAAGTAGGCGTAAAAGATAGCTATTTGCTTTATCATGAAGAACTTGAAAGCTTGGTAAAAAATATCAAAGGTTTAAAAAGAATACGCTTTTTTATGACCTTTGGACAAAGTTATTTAACTCATATGAAATGCCTTGAAAATGTTGGAATGCTAGGGATTAAACCTGTGATGCACCAAGGAAAAGAAATCATTCCTATAGAATTTTTAAAAACCTTGCTTCCTGATCCTGCGAGTTTGGGGCCACGCACTAAAGGTTATACCAATATAGGTTGTGTGATTCGTGGTAAAAAAGATGGAAAAGACAAGCAAGTTTATATTTATAATGTTTGCAATCATGAAGAATGTTACAAAGAAACTGGCGCACAAGCTGTGAGCTATACTACAGGTGTTCCTGCTATGATAGGTACGAAATTAATCGCTAAAGGAATTTGGCAAGGAAAAGGCGTGTTTAATATGGAAGAATTTGACGCTAAGCCTTTTATGGAAGAGCTGAATTCTCAAGGACTTCCTTGGAAGATTATCGAAATGACTCCGAGTTTAGGAGAGTAAAAAAGGCATCGTTTTGATGCCTTTAAATTATTTTACAGGGTGAAGTTCATTTGCATAAAAGCTAACTGATCCCATGCCTTCTTTTAAAGCCCATTCGTAAGCTTTTGCAACAAATTCCCAATTAATATGAGCATAGAATTTCTCTAAATAAGCAGGGCGTGCATTACGATGATCTACATAATAAGCATGTTCCCAAACATCTACAACAAGCAAAGGAACTTTATCTTCAGTAATTGGTGTAGCTGCGTTTGAAGTACCTACAAATTCTAGTTTTTGATTTTTAGTATTATAAACTAACCAAAACCATCCTGAACCAAAAACTCCTGTAGCACCTTTGATGAATTCAGCTTTGAAATTTTCTAAAGATCCAAATTCTTTTTCTAGTGCCGCTTGTAAATTAGCATCTATACTTTGACATGAACCGCCACAGCCACAGCCTGTACTTGGCTTAATGCAATCAAAATAAAAATCATGATTATAAACTTGAGCTGCGTTATTAAATACGCCCCCATTTGAAGTTTTGATAATACTTACAAGATCTTTACCTGCAAATTCAGTATCTTTAATAAGATTATTTAGATTTGTAACATAAGTATTGTGATGTTTTCCATGATGATAGCTAAAAGTTTCAGCACTCAAAAAATCACCAAAAGCATTGGTATCATAAGGTAATTTTCTTAATTCAAACATAATTTCTCCTTTATTTTTAGTTTGATATTGAAAATATTACCATAATAATATTAAAAAGAGTAAAAATATCTTAAAAGCTTAGTGGGTAAAATTTCTATTTATTTAACCTAAATAAAATAAGATACATTTATAATATATTTTAATAATAATTTAAATATATATAAAAAAATTATATTTTTTTGAAATATTTTTACAAAAAATATCTATTTGTTGATTTTTAATAATTACAATTAATTTGCAACTAAAAATTATTCATAAGGAGGAAAATATGAAAAAAGTTGTACTAATCTCAGCATTACTAGGTGCTTTCGCAGCTAATGTTTTTGCAGCTAATACTCCAAGCGATGTGAATCAAACACATACAAAAGCTCATCATTCAAAAGCTAAAGCTGATAAAAAACATGAAGCTAAAACTCACAAAAAAACAAAAGAGCAAACACCAGCTCAATAATGCCCAGCCTTGATATAAGTCTATAATAGACTTATATCAAAAGCTATTCGTATTCTACAAAATAAATTATTAATATTTATTAAATTTTAATAGAAAAAATGAAAAAATCGTTATTTTAAAAGAAAAATTAAAAAGTGGTGACCCATACGAGACTCGAACTCGTGTTACCGCCGTGAAAGGGCGATGTCCTAACCGCTAGACGAATGGGCCACTTTTAAGGAGTAAAAAATAAAAATGAAATTGAATTATATATATTTATTTCTTAAAATTTAATTAAATATATCAAAATTATGTGATTTTTATCTTTGTTTGATTATAATTTCATCTTCAATTTTTTATAAAATTTTAGGATTTATTATGGATTTTTATAGTCTTATTTTTTTATCCTGTGCTTTAGGAATGGATGCTTTTGCTGTATCACTATGCAAAGGTTTTAGTGTTAAAAAACTACATTTAAAACATTATCTTATTGTTGGAATTTATTTTGGTGGATTTCAAGCCTTGATGCCAACTATTGGTTATTTTATAGGCATAACTTTTGCATCTTTTATTGCGAGTATTGATCATTGGATAGCTTTTATTTTACTTTCTTTAATAGGATTAAAAATGATCAAAGAGTCATTGGAAAATGAAAATTGCGATAGTAATGCCAATCAATTTGGCTTTAAAACCATGCTAGCTTTAGCAATTGCTACGAGTATCGATGCACTAGCAGTTGGTGTGAGTTTTGCATTTTTAAATGTAAATTTATTATTAGCTATATTTTTAATAGGTATTATCACCTTCATTTTATGCATCATTGCTCTAAAAATAGGAAATAAATTTGGAATTTATCTTAAAAATAAAGCTGAACTTTTAGGCGGATTGGTTTTAATTATATTAGGAGTAAAAATTCTAATAGAACATTTATTTTTCGATTGAAAATTTCATTCTTAAAATAGCTAAAGCTTTATCAAATTCCAAGGCTTTACTTTGAAATTTTTTATTAAAAGTTCTTTGTCTTTTGGCAAGTTGTGTAGTATGTATCGTGATTAAATTTTCAAGCTCTTTAAAGGAAATTTCTCCATCTAAATATTCTTTACACTCTTTCAAACCTATAGAATTTAATGCTTTAAGTTTATGATCAAATTTAGAAAAAAGAATTTTTGCTTCATCTAAAAGTCCATTATCAAGCATTTCTTTTGTTCTAGTTTTAATACGTTTTTTTAAAATTTCTTTATCCCATGCAAGCTCATAAATTTCTATATCTTTAAGCACCCCAGTTTTTTGTGTTCTTTTTAAAAATTCACTAGGAATTTCTCTTGTTTGTTCATAAATACCCAGCCATTTTTTTAATCTATAAGTATCATTTTTTTCTATTTTATAGTTTGGATCAATATTTAATAAAAGAGCATAAATTTCATCGTTATTTAAAGAACTCTTTGACTCTAAGGTTTTTTCACTTAAACCATCTATCATAGTTTTTAAATAAAATCCAGTTCCACCTACTATAATTAGAGGTAAATTTCTAGCTAAAGCAAATTCTTTTGCTTTTTGATATTCTCTTATGAATAACTCAACATTAAAATGTTCATTCACGCTCAATAAATTTACCCCAAAGTATTTTATACTCGCAAGATCATCTTGTGAAGGCTTGGCACTTGCTATATTAATCTCTTTATAAACACAAAGACTATCAAGACTTAAAACAACAGCATCAAATTCTCTTGCTAAAGTATTGGCTATGTATGTTTTTCCACTCGCGGTTGTTCCTATTAATGCTATTTCAAAAAACATTTTAATATTTATCCTAAAATTTATAAAAATTTTAGTAAAATCATAGCAAAAAATATTTTAAAGTAGAAAAATGAACACATTCTGGATAAAATTTAAAGATATTTTAGAACTTGTAGTATTTAAGCATTCTATTTTTGCTTTGCCTTTTTTATTTTCCTCTATGATTGTAGCATCAAAACTTGCAAATGACACTGCTTGGTTTGGTTTTAAGGCATTGATTTTAGGTATTATTTGTGCGGTAAGTGCAAGAAATTTTGCCATGGCTACAAATCGTTTAATGGATGAAGATATAGATAAGGATAATCCTCGTTGTGCAAATCGCCCTAATGTCAGTGGAAAAATAGGTAGAAAAAGCGTATGGATTTTTATTATTATTAATGCACTTATTTTTATATCATGTTCTTATTTTATTAATACCTTGGCCTTTTATTTGTCTTTTCCTGTGCTTTTTGTATTGGCTATTTATTCAGCTTTTAAGCGCTTTAGTTCTTTAGCGCATTTAGTTTTGGGATTTTGTTTAGGACTTGCGCCTATTGCAGGAAGTGTTATAATTATGGGTGAAATTCACATTTATAGCGTTATTTTATGTTTAGGTGTAACTTTTTGGACAGCTGGGTTTGATCTGCTTTATTCTTTGCAAGATATGGAATATGATAAAAAAGTAGGACTTCACTCTATTCCTGCTAAATTTGGCTCAAAGGCTACTTTATTTATATCAGCTTTTTGTCATATTTTAGCGGTATTATTTTGGCTTCTTTTTGTATGGGAAGTTTGGGGTATAGCACTTGGAAAAATAGCACTTATTGGGGTAATTATAAGCGGTATTATTTTAGCCTTGGAACATAAAATTGTTCACAAGAATTTTGCTCATATTGATAGAGCATTTTTTACTCTAAATGGTTATTTAAGTATTATCTTTTTTATTTTTATTTGGATTGATTTATTATGGAATTAACACTTTTTAAAGCAGGATTTGAAGCTCATTTAGAATGTTGTGAAATAGAAAATAACCGTTTTCTTGGAGAATACCTAAAACTTGGAGCAATTTCTCAAATTTTAAAATGGAAAAAACTTGCTTTACGCATTGATTTTGATGAGGGTGAAAAAATTATTTTTGATCTTCTTTTAAGCCTAAAAGAAGATATTTTAAGGCTTGAAAATTCTTTAGATAAAAATAAAGAACTTATACCGCTTAAGCAAAAAGGGGTAATAGAATCTTTAAATTTTGAATATCTAAATTTTTTGGATACTATTTTAGAAGAAGATAAAGAATATTATTTAAGATTTGATTTAAATAATCAAAAAATAGCTATTTTTATCAAAGCTCAAAGTCAAACATTGGCAAAAATTATCAAAATTAAGCCTGAAGACAAAATGGCTTTTGATGCTTTTGTTGTTGAAATTCAAAGAAATATGATAAGAAATAAGAAAGGCCAAGAATGAGTGATGATGTACTTTATTTAGTTTTTATAATTGTGCTTTTAATTGCAATGCTAGCCTATATGAATATCAAAGAAAGAGAAAATAATGCAAAAATAGCAAAACTTCAAAATGTGATAGAAGATATTACCAAAGAACTTCATTATTTTCGTAAAGAATTAGGAGTTAAAGATGATAGCGAAGAGGATGAAGACTATAAAACCTCTCTTTTAAAAGAAGAAATTATGATTGAACTTGATAAACAAATCAGTTCAAAAATCACTCCTGTTTTAAGAACACTAAAAACTATGGAACATATCATAGAAGATTTTCAAAATGAACAACAAAATCGTCTTTTAAATTTGGAACAAAAAGCACAAAGCATGGCTAAACTTACACCAAATTACGATACAGAAGAACAAAAAATAGAAAATCTTTTCAAAGAAGGAAAAAGCATAGAACAAATCGCTAAAGATTTACGCATTGGCACTGGAAATGTAGAACTTGTCTTAAAATTTAAGAAATTAATAAAATAGAATGGAAAATAAATGCTTATAGATCAATTCGGTAGAAAGATAAATTATCTTAGAATTTCAGTTACACAAAGATGTAACTTTCGCTGCCTTTATTGTATGCCAAAAATTCCTTTCGATTATCAGCCAAAAGAAAATTTATTAAGCTTCGAAGAACTTTTTTTATTTGTTAAAGCAGCTATAGACGAAGGAATTGAAAAAATCCGTATAACAGGTGGAGAACCTTTATTAAGAAAAGATTTAAGTATTTTTATAAAAATGATTAGCGATTATAAAAGCGATATTGACCTTGCTATAACTACAAATGGATTTTTACTAAAAGACTTTGCTAAAGACCTAAAAAATGCTGGACTTAAACGACTTAATATTTCACTTGATACCCTAGATCACAAAAAAGCAAAAACTCTTGCGCAAAAAGATGTATTAGATAGTGTTTTATCTGGAATTGATGAAGCTTTAAATCTAGATTTGAAAGTAAAACTTAATACTGTAGCTCTTAAAAATTTAAACGATGATGAACTGATATCTCTTTTGGAATTTGCAAAATCAAAAAAAGCTCAAATTCGCTTTATAGAATTTATGGAAAATACTCATGCTTATGGTAAATTACAAGGATTAAAAAGAGATGAAATTATACAAATTTTGAGTCAAAAATATCAAATTCAACTTATAAAAAAAGATGAAAAAGCACCTGTGAGTATTTACAAGGCAGATGATTATGAATTTGGAATTATAGATCCTCATAGCCATGAATTTTGCGATTCTTGCAATCGCATACGCTTAAGTGCTGAAGGCTTGTTAATACCTTGCCTTTATTTTGATGAAGCATTAAGCATAAAAGAAGCGGTTCGAAAAGGTGATATTAAAGCCGCTGTAGAAATATTACAAGAAGTATTAAGAAATAAACCAGAAAAAAATAAATGGAGTGTTGTTGATAATGAAACCTCATCTCGTGCTTTTTATCAAACTGGAGGTTAATTTTGCAACTTGTTGAAAGTTTCTTAAGCATTCAAGGAGAAGGCAAATATAATGGAAAATTAGCTATTTTTATGCGTTTTGCTGGTTGCAATTTCAACTGTTTAGGTTTTAATGTAAAAATATCAAAAAACGATAAAACTCTCATTGGATGTGACACGATAAGAGCTGTTTTCACAAAAGATTTTAAAGAAAGTTATGAAACTTTAAATGCTAATGAACTTTTAAAAAGAGTGATAAAATTAAAACAAGACTTTGATCCTATAGTTGTTATCACAGGCGGAGAGCCATTAATCCATTATGAAAATCCTGAATTTATAAAATTTATCCAAATGTTATTAAAAAATAAATTTGAAATACACTTTGAAAGCAATGGAAGTATAGAAATTGATTTTGATAGATATCCTTTTTACAAAGAATGTATTTTTGCTTTAAGCGTTAAACTCCAAAATAGTGGGATAAAAAAAGATAAACGATTAAATTTTAAAGCTTTAAAAGCATTTAAAAATTACGCAAAAGATAGTTTTTATAAATTTGTTTTAGATGCCAATACCCTTGATAATTCATTTTTAGAAATCAATGAAATTCTAAAAGAAGCTCCAAATCAAATTTTTTGTATGCCTATGGGTGAAAATGAGCAAAACCTTAAAAAAAATGCTCAAAAAATTGCTGAATTTTGTATTAAGAATGGTTATAATTATTCTGATAGAATTCATATTCGTCTTTGGAACGATAAAGAGGGTGTATGATTATAAGAAAATTATTTGAATTTGAAAACGCACACATTGTTAGATTTTGTTCTTCTAAGCGTTGCAAAAGTAGCATTCATGGACATTCTTACAAAGTTGAAGTTTTACTTGAAAGCAAATATTTAGATAATGCTGGAATGGTCTATGATTTTGGACTTTTAAAAACCTATATACGCCAAATTATTGATAGTTTTGATCATGCTATAACTCTTTTTAAATATGATGACGCAAAATATTTAGAAGAAATGAAAAAATATTCAAGTCGTTGGATTTGCCTGCCTGTTAATGTAAGTGCTGAAAATTTTTGTCGTGTATTTTTCATACTTATAGATGCTTTATTAAAACAAACAAAAATGGTAAATGGAGAACAAGGAGTGACTTTACAAAGTATCATTGTTCATGAAACAAGAACAGGCTATGCACAAGGTTTTAGAGAAGATGCCTATAGTGAGCTAATGCCAAAAATTTCACTTCAAGACATAGAATTTTCCAATGGCATTAAAGTAGAATGGAATGATATAGATTTTTATAACAAATTAAAAAATGAAGAAATTTTTATAAATCCAAAGGAGATTTAATGCAAAAAGCTAAAATTTTAATTGCCTTAAGTTTTTTTTTATTAGTTTTATCTGCCTGTTCTAATGATGAAAAAAATATTTCTAAGACTCAAAATACAGATCAAGAAGTAGTCCAAATAGAACAAAACGATGAAAAAACAGAATTAAGTGACTCCAACCTGCCTTTACCTGTAGATGATGAAGCACAAAGTTCAGATGATGAACATGAAGTCAATCCTAGTATTATCAACTCTTTATATAAACAAAAATGCGCCACTTGTCATGGAGAAAAAGGAGAATTAAAACCTAAAAACAGCACGGCCATTAAAACCTTGAGCAATAAAATTTTTATACAAAAAATAAAAATGATAAAAGATAAAAATCACAGTTTTTTAAGTGATGAACAAATTCAAAATTTAGCTGATTTTATAAACAAAGGAAAATAATGGATCAAAGTTACGAATTCTTTTTAGCTTTACATCTTTATAGTCTTTATGCGAGCGGTTTTTTAATGCTTTTTTATCTTATACTAACACAAGGAAATTTTAAAACCGAATTCATTTTTATTCGTAGAATACGATTATTTTTACCAATTTATTATTTATTTTTAGCTTTGATTATTTTTACAGGTTGCTTGTTATCAGCAATGAAACAATTTCAAATGAATGTCAATATCTGGGTAATGATTTTTTCTTGGATCTTAATTTTTGCCTTAGCAATTTTTCACTTTGTTTGTTTTAAAAAAGCAAGAAGATTTAGAAAATATGCCACTTTTAGATGGATTAGTTGTTTGATTTTACCTTTTGAAATTTTTTTATTGTTTTTGCCTTTTTTAATAGAAAGATATTTATAAAATGCAATTTTTGTATAACAAGCAAGCTGGAGAAGAGTTTATACAACTTCAAGGTGAAAACTTTAACCATTTAAAAGTAAGAAGAGTAAAGGAAAATTCGGAGCTAAATCTTAGAAATTTACAAGATAATTTTCTTTACAACTATACAATCACAAATTTAACAAGAAATTCTTGCACTTTAAAATTTTTAAACAAAAAATCACAAAATATAAAACAAAGTGAATTAAACTTAGCCTTAGCCATTATAGATATTAAAATTTTAGAAAAAACTCTACCTTTCTTAAATGAACTTGGAGTAAAAAAATTACATTTGGTTTTTACAAATTTTTCACAAAGAAATTTTAAAATCGATTTAGAAAGATTTGAAAAAATCATTATTTCTTCTTGTGAACAATGCGGTAGAAATACTAAAATGGATTTAATTATCCACCAAAGCACTCAAGAATTTGTTCAAAAATTTCCAAATGCAATTATGGTTGATTTTCAAGGAGAACAACAAAGTCATTTCGATGAAAAAGAATTATATTTTATAGGTCCTGAAGGTGGATTTAACAATGATGAGAGATTATTGTTTAACCGGAAAATCTCTCTTAAAAGCTCTAATATTCTAAAAAGTCAAACAGCTATTATAGCTATAGCTTCAAAAATTTTGCTTTAACTTTTCTTAAATTAATCTCTTTTTTATGTTAAATAATTTATAATCACGGCTTATTGTTTTAATTTTTAAGGAAAACTAATGAAAAAAGAAATTCACCCAGAATATGTAGAATGCAAAGTAAGTTGTGCTTGTGGAAATACTTTTACAACAAAGTCAAACAAAGCAGAATTAAGAGTAGATATTTGTTCAAATTGCCATCCTTTTTTTACAGGCAGTGAAAAAATTGTAGATGCTGCAGGTCGTGTAGAGAAATTTAAGAAAAAATACGCAATGCAATAATTATGCTTTATTTTATTCCTACTCCCATAGGAAATTTAAGCGATATTTCTTTTAGAGCCTTAGAACTTTTAAAGACTTGCGATCTTGTGTTTTGCGAAGATACAAGAGTAAGTAAGTCTTTGATTTCGTTATTAAATACCAAATTTCACACTGATATACATATTTCTAAATTTATAGCCTTACACTCCCATAATGAAAAAGAAGTTTTAGCAAGTATTGATTTAAAGATATTTGAAAAAAATGTAGCTTATTTAAGCGATGCAGGAATGCCAGGGATTAGTGATCCTGGCAAGGCTTTGGTAGAATTTGCACAAGAAAATAATATCACCTATGAAATTTTACCAGGTGCAAATGCAGCCTTAGTTGCTCTTGTAAGCTCAGCATTTTGTCAAAAAGAATTTATCTTTATTGGTTTTTTAGCAAATAAAGGCAAAGAAAGACAAAAAGACATAGAAAAAATTTTAAACCTTCCTTATCCAAGTATTATTTACGAATCCCCCAAGCGTATTTTATCTTTAGTAGAACAAATTATGATTCTAGACAGCCAAAGAGAAATTTTTTTGATTAAAGAAATCAGTAAAAAATTTGAAAAAAAATTTAAAGGCAATGCTAAAGAGCTTTCTGAAATTTTAAAAAAGTCTAATTTAAACGGTGAATGGGTTGTAGTACTGCAATCAAAAGAGCAAAATTTTTTGCAAAATACTCTTTGTGAAAAAGATATTATGGATTTAGAGCTGCCTTTAA
The DNA here is from genome assembly GCF_008000505.1 of Campylobacter sp. 2014D-0259. Taxonomy (NCBI): domain Bacteria; kingdom Pseudomonadati; phylum Campylobacterota; class Epsilonproteobacteria; order Campylobacterales; family Campylobacteraceae; genus Campylobacter; species Campylobacter sp. 2014D-0259. The sequence goes on along the minus strand of NZ_VOAQ01000003.1, from coordinate 11,533 downwards.
AAGCAAAAGCAAAATTATTATCAAAGATCAATGGAAAAAATGCAAAAGAAATTTATCAAAAACTGCTTTTAAGTCAAGATTAGGTAAAATTTTAATATGATAGTTTATGGGAAGCAAATATTTTTTTATATTTTAGAATATCATAAAGACTGTATCAATGAGCTTTATTTAGCAAAAGAATGTGATAAAACTACTTTTTCCAAAATCGCAAAATCAGGTTTTAAAATCAAAAAACTTGATTTTAAAACTGCTCAAGCTTATGCGAAAGGTGGAAATCATCAAGGTTTTTTGCTAGATATTAAAGAAAGTTCTTTTGCGAATTTAAATGAGATCAAAAAAAATGATTTTATTGTTATGCTTTATGGAATTAGCGATGTAGGAAATATAGGGGCTATCACGCGTACAGCTTATGCTTTAGGGGTTGGGGCTTTAATTTTTATTGGTGAAAAATTAGCCATGGAAGGAGTAATTCGCACAAGCAGCGGAGCGGCTCTTGATTTACCTATTGTGATAAGCAACGATGCTTTAAGTGTAATAAATGAACTAAAACAAGTAGGTTTTTATTTTTATGCGAGTGATGGCTCGGGAAAAGAAATTCACAGTGTAAAAATAAGCAATGGTAAAAAAGTTTTAGTTTTGGGTAGTGAGGGTTTTGGTTTAAGCTCTAAAATTGTAAAAAAATGCGATGAATGTGTGGGCATTGCGATGAAAAATAATTTTGATAGTCTTAATGTCAGCGCTGCTTTTGCAATACTTTGTGATAGGATGTTAAATGCTTAATTGGAAAAAAATACAAGAATTAAATTTAAAAGAAGTTGCAGCAAAAACGCAAATTGAACTTGATTTTCTTGAAGCTTTAGTAGAAAAGAATTTTGCTGTTTTAAGTCGTTTTAATGTTAAAGGTTTTGTTAAAATTTTGAGCAGAGAATACGAACTCGACTTTAGTGATTTTAACGAAGAGTATGAAGCTTATCTTAACGAAAACAATCCTACTCCACAAACAAAATCAAAAATGATAACCCCAAAACTAGATGCTTATAGTCAAAAATCCTCTAACGCTTGGCCTTTTTTGATTGTTCTTATTGTTTTAGTGATTATAGGAAGTGGAATTTATTATTTTGATACACTTAAAACTTTTTTCAAAGATGAACAAAATAATACTAGCGCAACAGTTATAGATATCATAGGACAAGCACAAGAAAATTTAAAATCTTTAGGTGGAAACAATGTTGTTGTTATAGACAACAATAAAGCACAAGAAACAAATCAAACAGAGAGCGTTTTACCAAGCCAAAACATCTCATTACAAGAAAATGATAAAAACATAAGTATAGAAAATAATATCAGTGAAAATAACACAACCCTACTCGATGAAGAAAAAAATACCCAAATTCAAGAAGACACAAATACACCAAAAACTGATTCTTTAAAAGAAGCACATTTTAAAACCTCTACCAAGATTTGGATAGGTTTAATAGATTTAAAAAGCCTTAAAAAAACAAGCTTTGTTAAAGAAAAAGATTTTAATATTTCTTTAGATAAAGATCAGTTAATTTTAACAGGGGCTGCAGCTTTAACAATGTTTGATCAAGAAAATAAAGAACAAAAATTTCCTGCAGGAATTTCAAAACGTTTCTTGATTAAAGATGGAAAAATTACAAGTATTTCAGCTGCTGAATTTGTAAAATTAAATAAAGGTAAAGAATGGTAAAAAAAATTATTATTCTTACTCTTTGGGTTAATATATCTTTTGCAATCTCAAGTCTTGAATTAGCAAAAAATTTAGTAAACAATTCTAGTAAAAATTCTCAACTAGAATTATTATTTTCAAATAATTCTTACATAGATAATAATGGAAATTGTGATATTGCAAAAATATCTCAAATATTAAAAACCAATTCTTTAATTGCCTTAACACTATCAAATCCTCAAAGTCTAAGACTAAATTTTAAAGCAAAAGCTGATGAAGTTATGTTTTTTAAAATTTTATCCGATGTTTTAACAGATGCTGGATATATATATTTTATCCCTACAGATTTGATTTTAAGAGAAGGAAATATTGACTATACCATACAAGTAGAATCTCAATATGTTTTAGATCCTGGAACGCTTTACAATCTCTTAAAAGAAAATTCTGTCTATATAAATAATATTAAGCGTATTGGGGCATATGACTATGAATATGATTTAAATTTTTCCAATGCTGTATTAAAAACCAATACAAATGTTAATTTAAATACTCCAAAATCATTAGAAAAGCCCCTTAAAGACTATGTGCTTGATTTAAAAAATGCTACAAATTTGATTATTGATGCAAATGATTTAGACAATTGGTTTCCTAAAATCTTCTTTTTAGATAAAAATCTAAATCTAATTAAAGCAGTAAAAAGCGAAAATAAAAATAATCATTTTTCAGAACTTATTCCAAATGGTGCTATATATGCTATTGTAAGCGATATGTATAGTTTAGATAATATACGCAGGGGTTTAAAAATCACACTTAAAAAATAAAGGATTAAGAAATGTTTGATGAAATCCGTTTTAATACCATAGAAAGACTTCCAAATTATGTTTTCGCAGAAGTAAATGCGATAAAAATGGCAGCAAGACGTGCTGGAGAGGATATCATCGACTTTTCAATGGGAAATCCCGATGGTAAAACTCCACAACACATTATAGATAAACTTTGTGAAAGTGCTAACAAAGATAAAACCTCGGGATATTCTACATCCATGGGGATTTATAAACTTCGCTTAGCAATTTGTAATTGGTATAAAAGAAAATATAATGTTAATCTAGATCCTGAAAATGAAGTTGTAGCTACCATGGGTTCAAAAGAGGGTTTTGTAAATCTTGCAAGAGCGATTATAAATCCTGGAGATGTTGCTATTGTGCCAACTCCTGCTTATCCTATACATACTCAAGCTTTTATTATAGCAGGAGGTAATGTAGCAAAAATGCCTTTAGCTTATAATGAAAAATTTGAGCTTGATGAAAATCAATTTTTTGAAAATTTGCATAAAACTTTAAATGAAAGCATCCCGCGTCCAAAATATGTCGTTGTTAATTTCCCGCATAATCCAACAACAGTAACTTGTGAGAAAAGTTTTTATGAAAGATTGATAGCAACGGCAAAAAAAGAAAGATTTTATATTATTTCAGATATTGCTTATGCAGATTTAACTTATGATGACTATAAAACTCCTTCTATTTTGGAAATTGAAGGTGCAAAAGATGTAGCGGTAGAAACTTACACTCTTTCAAAATCTTACAATATGGCAGGCTGGCGTGTAGGTTTTGTAGTAGGAAATAAACGCTTAGTCAGTGCGCTTAAAAAAATAAAATCTTGGTTTGATTATGGTATGTATACACCTATTCAAGTAGCAGCTACCATAGCTTTAGATGGAGATCAAACTTGTGTGGATGAAATCCGTGCAACTTATGATAAAAGAATGCACATTTTACTTGAAGCTTTTGAAAATGCAGGCTGGAAACTTCAAAAACCAAGAGCAAGTATGTTTGTTTGGGCAAAACTCCCTGAAAGCAAAAGACATTTAAAAAGTTTAGAATTTTCAAAGCAACTTTTACAACGCGCTAGTGTTGCAGTAAGTCCTGGGGTAGGTTTTGGCGAAGCAGGTGATGAGTATGTAAGAATTGCTTTAATTGAAAATGAAAATCGCATACGCCAAGCTGCACGCAATATCAAAAAATATCTAAAAGAGTAAGTTATGAAAGTAGCGATTCTTGGTTATGGCACTGTTGGAAGTGCGGTGGTTAAATTTCTTTTAGAAAATGATAAACTCATTCGTGCGAGATGTGGGCAAAGTATCACTCCTGTGATCGCTCTTGCTAGAAGTCCTAAAAAAAATGCTTTAATTCCAATTACTCATAGCGTTGAAGAAATTTTAAATGCTGATGTAGATGTTTTTGTGGAGTTAATGGGTGGAGTGGATGAAGCTTTTAAAATAGTGAGTGAAATTTTAAAAAAGGAAAAAGCTGTTGTTACTGCAAATAAAGCTATGCTTGCTTATCATCGTTATGAAGTTGAAAATTTGGCTAAAAATTTAGCTTTTGGTTATGAAGCAAGTGTGGCTGGAGGAATTCCTATTATCAAGGTTTTAAAAGAAGGTTTAAGTGCAAATAATATTTTGGCTATAAAAGGGATTTTAAATGGCACGAGTAATTATATTTTAAGTTCTATGAGTCAAAAAAATATGAGTTTTGAACAAGCCTTACAAATAGCTCAAAATTTAGGTTATGCAGAGGCTGATCCAACTTTTGACATAGAAGGACAAGATGCAGCACATAAACTGCTTGTTTTATCAAGTATCGCTTATAATCTTAAAGCTAAACCTGAAGATATTTTGATCGAGGGTATTAGTGAAATTGCACCTGAAGATATGTATTTTGCTAATGAGTTTGAATTTACCATAAAACTTTTAGGTATAGCTAAGGTGCGTGAAAATAAAGTAGAATTAAGAGTGCATCCTACTATGATAGATAAAGAAAAAATGCTTGCAAAAGTTGATGGAGTGATGAATGCTATAAGCATTAATGGAGATTTGTTGGGTGAAAGTTTGTATTATGGAGCAGGAGCAGGAGGAGAGGCTACTGCAAGTGCTGTGATTTCAGATCTTATGGATATAGCAAGAGATCAGGTAAAAGCACCAATGCTTGGTTTTGTGAATACTTTAGAATACGAGCTTTTAAGCAAAGATGAAATTTATACAAAATATTATTTAAGGGTGAAAGTTGAAGATAAAATAGGGATTTTATCTAAAATCACACAATTGATGAGTGAAAATAATATTTCTATCGATAGTTTTTTACAAAAACCTAAAAAAAATGATGAAAATTACAGTACTTTGTTTTTTACTACACATTTAACTTATGAAAAAAGCATACAAAATTTGCTTGAAATTTTACGCAAACAAGATTTTATAAAAACCAAGCCTTTTATGATGCGTATAGAATAATGGGTGTAAAAGCTTATTTAGATGGAATTTTAGGTGAAGATAAGGCTTGTAAATTTTTAAAAAAACAAGGCTTTGAAATTTTAAAAAGAAATTTCCATTCTAAATTTGGAGAAATCGATATAATAGCCAAAAAAGATGAAATTTTACATTTTATAGAGGTTAAATTTACTCAAAATGATTATGAAGTTTCTGAGCGTTTGGATAGAAAAAAACTTGAAAAAATTTTAAAAACTATAGAATTTTATCATCTTAAAAATGGAATTTCATCGGATTTTCAGATTGATCTGATTTGCATTAAAAATGATGTGATACAATTTTGCGAAAATATAAGTTTTTAAGCTGATATTTAAAAAAATAAAATACAATTAGACAAAAATTAAAGAAAGGAAAAATTATGGGAAAATATATTGAATTAACAAGTGATAATTTTGCTCAAGCAAAAGAAGGTGTAGCTTTAGTTGATTTTTGGGCTCCATGGTGCGGACCTTGTAGAATGCTTGCTCCAGTTATTGATGAACTTGCAAATGACTTTGATGGTAAAGCTAAAATTTGCAAAGTAAATACAGATGAACAAGGTGATTTAGCAGCTGAATTTGGTGTTCGCTCTATTCCTACACTTATTTTCTTTAAAAATGGTGAAGTTGTAGATCAACTCGTTGGTGCACAATCTAAACAAGCAATTAGCGATAAACTAAACTCTTTACTATAAACTAAAGGCTAGTATAACTAGCCCTCTTCTTAAAAATTTCAAATTTATACTAAATAATAATTTTTATTAACTACTATTAAGAATAATTTTTATATCATTATTAATAATAAAATTCAATATAAAGGAAATATAAATGTTAGATGTAGCAATCATAGGTGGAGGTCCTGCTGGACTTAGTGCCGGACTTTATGCAACTAGAGGTGGTCTTAAGAATGTAGTAATGTTTGAAAAAGGTATGCCTGGTGGACAAATTACCTCAAGTTCTGAAATAGAAAATTATCCAGGTATAGCCCAAGTTATGGATGGAATTTCTTTTATGGCTCCTTGGAATGAACAATGTATGCGTTTTGGTTTAAAACATGAAATGGTTGGAGTAGAGCAAATTTTAAAAAATAGCGATGGAAGTTTTACCATCAAATTAGAAGGTGGTAAAACAGAACTTGCTAAAGCTGTGATAGTTTGTACAGGTTCAGCTCCAAAAAGAGCAGGTTTTAAAGGCGAAGATGAATTTTTTGGAAAAGGTGTAAGCACTTGTGCAACTTGTGATGGATTTTTTTATAAAAATAAAGAAGTTGCAGTTTTAGGTGGTGGAGATACGGCTTTAGAAGAAGCTTTATATCTAGCAAATATTTGTTCTAAAGTTTATCTTATCCACCGCAGAGATGAATTTAGAGCAGCTCCATCTACAGTAGAAAAAGTTAAGAAAAATGAAAAAATAGAACTCATTACTAGTGCAAGTGTAGATGAAGTATATGGTGATAAAATGGGTGTTACTGGGGTAAAAGTAAAATTAAAAGATGGTAGTATTAGAGATTTAAATGTTCCAGGAATTTTTACTTTTGTTGGTCTTAATGTAAGAAATGAAATTTTAAAACAAGACGATGGTAAGTTTTTATGCAGTATGGAAGAAGGTGGGCAAGTAAGTGTTGATCTTAAAATGCAAACTAGTGTTGCTGGACTTTTTGCCGCAGGAGATCTTAGAAAAGATGCGCCTAAGCAAGTGATTTGTGCTGCAGGTGATGGAGCTGTAGCTGCATTAAGTGCTATGGCTTATATAGAAAGCTTGCATTGATTTTTTCTTATTGTAGGCTAGAATTCCTAGCCTAAATCTTTATATCAACACTCCTTAAAAATATAAAATATTTTTTCATAACGTTTTATAAATATTATTAAATATAATTTAAATTATACTTAATTTTGTTACATAATTATACATTTAAAAAAATATAAAAATATTATTTTTTTTAAATTAATATATTTTTTATATTAAAAGCTATAACTTATTTATGTTAAAAAAATAAGGAAGGAAAAAACATGGACAAAAAACAAAGTCGCAGAAATTTTCTTAAAGCCTCATCTTTGTTTGCTTTAGTAGGTGCTAGCGCACCAAGTATGGTTTTTGCTCATACGCACAATCAAAACAATTTGAATTCTACTCAAAATTATCGTGCTAGAATTTTTTTTAATAATTCTGCACAACTTGATATTCTGAGTGAAGCAGTAGAAAGAATTTTTCCCGAAGATGATTTAGGACCAGGTGCTAAAAAATTAGGTGTAGCTATTTTTATAGATAATGAACTTGCAGGAAATTACGGAAGTGGAGCAAAAGATTATCGCTTTGGACCTTTTATACAAGGAAAGAAAAATCAAGGTTATCAATATCCTTTAACTAGAGCTGAACTTTTTAAAATGGGGGTAAATGCTTTAGATGAAGAAGCAAAACTTCGTTATAAAAAAGGCTTTGTAGAGCTTAGCGCAAAACAAAAAGATGAAGTCTTAAGAGCTTTTGAACAAGATAAAACAAAGGTTTCTTTTGGAGATAAGATAAAAGCAAGCGATTTTTTTACAGAGTTAAGAAGCATAACTATAACAGGAGTTTATGCTGATCCAATTTATGGCGGCAATGCAAATATGCAAGCTTGGCGCATGAAAAAATTCCCAGGCGCTCAAATGACTTACGCAACTCAAGTTTTAGATGGAGATAAATTTGAAGTGATAGAGCCTATTTCTTTGGCTGATATGTCACATTAAAGGAATACAAATGGCAAAAATACTTAAAAAAACAGATATTGTTGTTATAGGTTTAGGTTGGAGTTCTTCTATTGTTGCAAATGAATGCGCTAAAGCAGGGATTAAAGTTGTCGCCTTAGAAAGGGGTGGACATCAAGATACTTCGGATTTTTTAGGTGCGCATGATGAGTATAAATATGTAAATAATGCTGCAATGAAACAAGATTTAAGTAAAGAAAGTATATGTGTTAGGAATAATGATAATGAAATTGCTTTGCCAATGAGAAAAAATTATGCTTTTGATGTCGGTAATAATGTTGGTGGAGCAGGAGTTCATTGGAATGGTATGAGTTATCGTTTTCTACCTTATGACTTTCAAATAAAATCTTTAACAGAAGAAAAATATGGCAAAAATAAAGTTTCTAAAGAATACACTATTCAAGATTGGGGTGTAAACTATGATGAAATGGAACCTTACTACGACAAAGCTGAAAAAATGATGGGAGTTTCTGGAGAAGATAAAAGTCCTTTCTCAGGAAAAAGAAAAAATTCTTATCCAAATCCTCCTTTAGAAAAAACAACTATGTTAAAAAAAATTTGATGAAGCAACGAAAAAACTTGGATATCATCCATGTATGGTTCCTGCTTCAAACTCATCTCAAACTTATACAAATCCTGATAAACAAAGTTTAGGAGCATGTCAATATTGTGCTTTTTGTGAGCATTTTGGCTGTGAATATGGTGCAAAAGCTTCTCCTATAGTAACAACTATACCTTCAGCTTTAACAACAAAAAATTTAGATATTAAAACTTATGCTAATGTGTTAGAAATTTTACATAAAGATGGTAAAGCTACAGGAGTAAGATTTGTTAATACTTTAACTTTAGAAGAATTCATACAACCTGCAGAAGTAGTCATGCTAGGCTCTTATGTTTTCAACAATGCTAAACTTTTAATGGTTTCTAATATAGGCGAAATTTATAATCCAAAAACAGGCAAAGGAACTTTAGGAAAAAATTATAGCTATCAAATCACACCTAGTGTTAATGGTTTTTTCAAAGATCCATTTAATTCTTATCTTGGAGCTGGGGCACTTTGCAATTGGATAGATGATTTTAATGGGGATAATTTCGATCATTCCAAACTTGATTTTATTCATGGAGCAAGCTTTAGAATTTCCCAAAATGGAGCAAGACCTATAGCATCAAATCCAATTAAACCGGGTACACCTTCATGGGGAGCCGAATTTAAAAAAGCTTCTATTTATAATTATACTCGATTTACTTATATTGGAGCTCAGGGTGCATCTATTCCTTATATAGGTAATTATTTATCCCTTGATCCAACTTATAAAGATGCTTATGGACTACCACTTATCCGCGTAACCTATAATTTTACCAAGCAAGATAAAAATCTTTATAATTTTATGCTTCCAAAACTAAAAAGCATCATGCAAGAAATGGGAGCGCAAAATATTTACACTTCGCCAAAATTAGGAGATTATGGAGTAGTTTCAAATGGTTGGTATACTTCTACCCATATTGCTGGCGGAACTATAATGGGTACAGATAAAAGCACAAGTGTAGTTAATCCTTATTTACAGCATTGGGATGTTAATAATCTTTTTGTCGTAGGTGCGGGAAATTTTCCACATAATCCAGGCTACAACCCTACCTTAACCTTAAATGCTTTAGCCTATCGTGCTAGCGAAGCTATTATAAAATATTTAAAAACTGGTAATTGCTAATGCAGTAAATTCCAAGCCTTAAGCTTGGAATTTATTAGCTTCCTATCACTCCACCATCAAGTTTTCTTATCATCATTACACTAGATCTTGGTGTTTTTCCATAAGGAAAAGTACTACCTTTTAAACCTTCTCCTGGATGTTGTATGCCTACAAACATTGTGGTATAATCCTCACTAAAAGCAATCCCTGTTAATTCACAAGCAATAGGTCCTGTTAAAAAACGTCTGATTTCCCCTGTTTTTGGATTTGCTGCTAGCATGCAGTTATTTCCCATGCCTTCGTATTCATCTTTATTAGAATAAGATCCATCTGTTTGTATCCAAAGTCTTCCATCTCTATCAAATTTAAGTCCATCAGGAGAATTGAATTTATTTTCACTTGTAATATTATTTGAGCCTTTATATAAGCCTTGTTGGTTATCAGGATTTCCAGCAAGAGCAAAAATTTCCCAAGTAAAATCATCGTCTTTATGAGAATTTTTTGGCATCCATTTTAAAATTTGTCCATAAACATTTTTAGTTCTTGGATTTGCTGCATTAGGTTCTTGGCGATTTTTATTATTTGTTAGTGTTGCAAATACTTCTTTAGAACCACTTTGTTTATGACTTGCTATCCATTCACATCTATCCATAGGAGTTGCACCTACAATGCTTGCAGCAAGACGCGTATTAATGAGTACTTGAGCTTGAGACTTAAAACCATTTTTTTCATCTAGGCCGTTTTTGCCATATTCTAAGGCTATCCATTTTCCCTGTCCTTTAAAATCTCCCACCTTGCCGTTAAACTGTCCTACATACAAAGTGCCTTCATCTAAAATTTTACTTGTATCAGCACCTTTTTTGTATTTATGTTTGCTAACAAATTTATAAATAAATTCATTCATCTCATCATCACCCATATAAACTATAACAGAACCATCTTTTTCTACGATAATTTCTGCATTTTCATGTTTAAAACGACCTAAAGAAGTTCTTTTAACAGGTGTGCTTTTTACATCAAAAGGATTGATTTCCACTATCCAACCAAAACGATTGGCTTCATCGATATTTTTAGCTAAATCAAATCTTTCATCAAATTTTTCCCATCCATAAAGACTAGTTTTGTTAAATCCATAGCGCTTAAGAGAGTCATTAAATTCTAGATTTTCATCTAAACTTCCAAAAAAATCGTCAAAATTTTCTTCACAGGTGATATAAGTTCCCCAAGGTGTTTGTCCATTTGCACAATTTGCAAAAGTTCCATGAACAAATTTTTCATTTTTTAAAACTTCTTTTTTAGCTGCTCCACTTACTTGCATTTTAGTGTTTGCATCGATTCTGCGGTTATATTTAGAATCTAAAACCACGGTCCAATCATCACCCTTTTTTTTGATTTCTAAGATACTTACACCTACACTAGCTTGCTCGTATAAAACATCTTCTTTGCTTAAATTTTTACCATGATGATTAAACATGATTTCAGGATTTATATATTCATTATTAACGGCTAAAATTCCTCTGTTTTTTGAAAGTGAAAAAAAACTCATACCATCATCGTTATCTCCAAAAACCAAATGAGCATTTTTAACTGCATTCATATCGATGATTTTATTTTCATCATAAGGTTTTGCTTTACTAAAAAGTGGATCACCCCAAGAAATTAAAACCTTTGCTTCATAACCTTGTGGTACTATAACTTTATCTTGCGTGCTTGCACTAACAGCTTTAAAACCTAGCAAATCCTTATTCTTAAGCATAGCAGCACTTAAATTTGAACTTGCAAAAAAAGCTACCATAGAACCTAAAGCTGAACCTTTTAAAAACAATCTTCTTTCCATTTGTTTTTACTCCATATTAAAATTTAAAACAATGGAAGTATAAAAATATTTGGAAACTTTTTAGAAACTTTGATGAAAAATTTAAATTGAAGGGAAAATTTATACCTAGTTTTTCACTAGGTATAAATGATTAATTAAAATCTTTTTTTCTTAACATCTTCTAAGATATTATTAGCTATATCACTTACTGTACTAGAAATAATAGCTGATTCATTAGCAATTTCAACATTATCTTTAGTAGTTTGATCAATTTGAGCTACACTTTCATTGATTT